>NZ_JAYSDA010000010.1:0-139334 GCF_041914625.1 Aquitalea pelogenes
GCAGTCAAACCTATAACGGTACGAGCACGGCACAAGGCAGCAACCTGACGGTGAGTAACCTGATCAACGGTGACAGCGTGACCGTGGGCGGCACCGCTGGTATGACCGGCATGATGGTTGGTAGCCAGCAACTGACCACCTTGAGTGGCTTGACCCTTAGCAATTCGGACTACACCGTGTCTGGCGGTACGGGTGGTCTCACCGTGGTGCCGGCTGCACTCACGATTACCGCGGCAAATCAAACCTCCACGGCCGGTGTGCCTTATGTGCTGTCCGGCTATACGACTACAGGGCTGTTCGGGAACGATAGTGTCACCGGTCTCACGGAAACCTTACCAGGCGGGGCAACGTCTACCACGTCCCAGACTGCTGCTGGCAGTTACGTCATTAGCGTCTCCAATGCCACAGGTTCCGGTCTTTCCAACTACAGCATTGCCTACCAGCCGGGGATATTAACCATCAATCCCTTGCCGGTGATCAGTGTGCAACAGCTACCGGCTAACGGGCAAAACAGCAATGCCTCCAGTTTTTCAATGCTGGGGGGGCTGCCTTTCAACCCGAGTGTTGCTAGCTTCAATCTGCCAGAGCAGGCCAGCACCGGCGTGACTACTGGTGCAGAGACTGCGACAGCGCGCAACTCATCGGCGACCAGTAGTGGCAGTTTGGGCAACAGCACTGGGGGAGCATCTCCTGGTGTGGTGAAGCCTGAATCCGCTGGTGCTGTCAGCGGCAGCTTGCAGTTGGCTCGGCAGTCCGGGGAACAGATGACAGGATCACCTTATCCGGATAATCGCTATGTTGGGGATGCAATTCAATTCACGGCGCAATAAGCGGAAAGATAATAACAATGAATACCATCAGGCCATTGGTTTGGGGAAGCATCTACGCAACCGCAGGGTGCCTGTTGACTGTGACCGTGTCAGAGTTCGCGGCTGCAGCACCGATAGAACTGAATCCGGCACCAGTGCCGCAGATACAGCGGCAAATGATTTTGCCACCTAATGTCGTGCCAGGATCTGAGGATGCCACCCCGCTGGGGGCGAACTTGACGGGTATCGTATTGTTAGGGACGGATGATGTATCCGTTGCAGATGGCGGAGCAGGTATCGATGCCAGCCGTGTGGCACGGCTCAATACACCGGAAGGCAAGGCCATACTCATGCCCTGGATTGGGCGTCCGTTATCCAGAAAACTGATTGCTGAAATCGAGGCGTCCATTGCGCGTTATTACCGACAACGTGGCTTCCCGTTTGTATCGTTGTCAACGCCGCCGCAGAACATTGGTAGCGGAGTATTGCAAATCCGCGTACTCGAATTCATGGATGGCAAGGTATCGGTTCAGGGTACCTCTGCGGCCACTGCATCGCGTCTGCGTGGCTTGATCCGCCAGCAGCCTGGCGAAGCGATCGATACCTATCAGCTTACAGCTGATTTGGACTGGATCAATCGCTATCCCTTCCGGCAGGCACAGGCAGTGTTTACCCCAGGGGCCAGCTTCGGGCGTTCTGATCTGGATGTCCAGATTACCGAGGCCAAACCATGGCGCGCTTTCCTTGGCTATGCCAACTCCGGCACTCAAGCCACTGGGATGGACCGCTATTTCGCAGGGGCGATGGTAGGCGGATTGTTGACGTCAGATTCGGTACTTTCATATCAGTACACCACTTCGCACGATGGGGTAAATGCCAACGGGCATTTGGGTGGCGAGTATGCCCATAATCGTTATCTCAGCCATGGCCTTCATCTGGACCTGCCATTTGCTTCGCGACAGAAAATCGAATTGACGTTCAATCATGTTGAAACCAATACCAGCTCCAATCCGTTTCTCGCACGCAACTTGACCGACGAAATTTCGTTTGGTCATCGTTTCAGCCTATCCAATATCTCTCGTTTGCCCGGTGATATTGCTTACGGGGTGGAGGTGAAACGAGAGCGACAAAAGACATATTTTGGCAATGTTGAAGTACTGGATAGCAAACTGGAAACCGATCAAATTTATCTCGGCTGGAATGCGCTGTGGCAAGGAGCGGATAGCAAGACCGGGCTTGATGCGACATTGCATATCAGCCCAGGGGGCATGAACGGAGATAACACGGATAAGGCCATGAGGACCTTTACCAGTAACAGAGTAAACAATTCTGACTACCAGTACCTTAATGTCCGTCTGACCCAGCTGAGCAGGCTGCCCAAGTCGTGGAGCTTGCGTAATGAACTGATCATGCAGTTTTCCAGCAATGCACTACCCAATACCGAGCAGGCAGGTATCGGTGGTGAAGGCCTTGTACGTGGCTATCTGCTTGATGATGGAGCCTACGACTCGCTGGTGGTGAGCCGTAACGAGCTTCATTTGCCGACAATCAATATGCTTGGTGCAGACAGCTTGTTGATGCCCTATCTGTTCGTGGATGGAGGTTATGGCCGCAATCATCACAATGCCGGCTCGCAGCATGCCTTGTCTGCTGGTATCGGTATGGACTATCAATTGGGCCGCACATTAAATGCTTCAGCGTCGTGGGCCCACAATTTCTGGCAGGCGAGCCAAACGCATAGTGGAGATAACGCGGTGGAGGTTAGGGTGACGATGGGTTTCTAGCGTCAACGTATTGAATGATCGCTGAAGCATTTTGCTACGGCACCGAAGTATGCCTTGCATGACCCCTTAGGTAGTACAAAGCCGCCGTTGAACCTTTCTTGATTCAATGGCGGCTTATAAATCATTCCAGTGAACCGGCTAAAGCCGGTAACGTCACGTCAAGATTGGTGTCCGCCAAGGACATACTCCTGATGTTCACTCGCGGTAGCGTCAGCATCTCTCCTATTACATCGCATACGACGGGCGAACCCATAGACTACTCGTGCAATCGGTATCTGCGGGAACGCCCGGCATGTCGTACTAGTGAATGCGCATGGGTGCTTGCTGCTGTCTGCGCAGTTCATTCGCCATCAGCCGGTTCAGGCTTCCATCCTTGGTCATGCGGGTCATGGTCTGATCGAAGAGGGCGGCAAGCTTTGCCGCCTCCGGGCCTGGGGTAAACACCAGATAGCTGGCTACCTTTTCAATGCTAGGTCCGGTTTGTACTGCATTATTGCCTCCGGGCATGGTTTGCAGCAGCTGCAATGCAACCGTGCGGCTGCACGGCACGATGTCCACCCGCCCGGCCAGTAATTTGCGCAAATTCAATTCATGGCTATCCGTGCTATCCACTGCAGCGAATAGCCCTGCTTTTAATGCCTGGTCCAGACGAGGGCTATAGAACACATTGCGGGTGATGCCAATGCGTGCGCCAGCAATGGATGCCAGTTGGCCGTTGAACTTCCATGGCGAGTTTTTGCGGACGAAAAATACATAGTCCTGGATAAGCAGGGGTTGATGGGGATAAACCATGGTCAATTCCCGCTCCGGGGTCTTTTTTAGCGGGAACAAACCATCCACCTGGCGCTGGCTGACCAGGTTGAATGCTCGGTTCATCGGGTAGAGTTTGATCTGTGCATGTTTGCCGATCCGGGCAAAGACTTCGCTCACTATGCTGGTGGCCAGGCCTTCGGGGCCCTGATCACCCTCTGTGACATATGGTGGATAGTCGAAGGTCACCAGCCGTAGCGGGGTGGCATGACAAGCCTGGAATAACAGCAGCATCAGCAGCCAGTATGGAAGTCGCATACATTGGGTTGGCAGAGTAACTATCGGCCATAATTTATGATTTGTTTATAATAGATCCTTTCTGCATGGAATTATAATGGCTGTGTGTTTAAAGAGGCTGATAATTGTTCTTTGTTGGGAATAGTGCACAGGCCAGCTTGCTCGCCCGGCTGTTTGCTGCGCCTGCTCATGGGCCCAGAGCGCAGCGGCAGCTTGTAGCCGTAGCGGCTGCGGCGTGGGGTAGGTGGCATCCCGCACTGCAGCGTTGTTGCCTGACGAAGCATGTCATGTGACATCACATGTGTCTGTGCAGGGGTAAACAAGGCTTGAAAACATTGACATGCAGGCAAGCCGGGTGTGGATCTGACCATATCTGAAGCTGTTGATGGCATTTGGCCTGCAGATTGTATTGGCATGCTGTTTGCATGGTTGTTGCCACTTCATTCCATGGGGCACACCATGCTCATCCCAAGCCTGACCCGTGCTGGCAATGTTTCCGGGGTATACAAGTCCATTGCCGCCACGCAGAACCAAGCTGACAATACTGCCGCCCGGACGGCAAATCTTGCCGATGTCATCAGTATTTCATCTGCGGCACGTGAGCGTCTGGCCGCGGAGGCGAGCGCAGCTTCAGGTGCCGGCGTCAAAATGGATACCGACAAGGGGGAGGTGGCTCTGAATCTGGAATCGTATTTTTCGCCGAAGCCGCAAGGGGGGAACGGCGAACTTCCCCCTTTGATGCTGCCATCACAGCGCAACATCGATGCCCTGACCCAGGATATCAATCAGAAATTCCCGGCATTTCTTTCCGCCAACGGCATTCCGGCTGCACCTGCCAGCATCCAGTACGATAGTGACGGCCAGCCACAGTTTCCTGCCGATTACCCCTATGCGGCCCAGCTTAAGCAAGCCTTGACTGATAACCCGGGTATCGGACGCGAGCTGAGCACGGTTTACGCCTTGGGCGAATTCAAGAACCTGCTGGATGACAGCCAGGCATTCCAGCAGGAATATGCCGCTGCGGGCAGCCAGGGTGAGCTGGACAAGGTGGTCGCCAAATATTCCCGGCTGTTTTCGGCCAATCCGCTACCGGCAAAATCCATCCTGATGATTGATGCTGATGGCCATATACGCATTGGTGAAACCGCAGGCCCTTCTGACACTGCAGCACGGAGCAAGGCGGCTTGAATGTCCGTTTGCAGTGCTGTCAGCTTAAGGCTACGGTAGTGCCGGGCTATAGTGCGGCAGCAGGCTGAACCAGCAAGGGCTGCGGGGTGGCGTTGGTGGCATGCCACACAGCATTGAAGTGGTCGATCACCTGTTCACCGCTCAATGCAAAGGCACTCAGCGTGGTATGCGCATCTGCAATCACCGTAACCTGAAAGCCGCGCGAAACCGCATTGCGCAAGGTGCTATCCACGCAGAAGTCGGTGGCGCAGCCGCCCAGCCACAGTTTGCTGACGCCCAGATTCTCCAGCAGGGCTGCCAGCGGGGTATCACAAAAGCTGTCGCCATGCCGTTTGTAGATGAAATGGTCGGCGGCCGTGGCTGGCAGGGCAGGGTGTAGCTGCCAGGCAGCGCTGTCACGTTCCAGCCCGGCTACTTCATGCTGGACAAAAATCACCGGGAAACCACGCTCCCGCGCTTTGGCAATGGCTAGTTTCAGACTACCCAGCACCTGCTCCAGCCGAACGGCAGCTGGTTCAGCGGCCACCACGCCGCATTGCATGTCCACAATCAGTAAAGCGGTATCCGGCATAGCGTTCCCCTTGATGATCCATAGACCGACAGCATAACTGATTTGTATATATGGCTGGCATGCGCCGACGATTACGCTTGTCAGGGGTGATTGCACCGTCGTCTCAATGGCAGCAACTGGCAGTCTGTCAGTGTAAGGATTGGCTGTCAGGCATGGTTTGATTTTTGGCCAGATCAAAAAAAGCCGTACTGCGTTGGGGCAGTCCGGCTTTTTTCATTCATACAGGATTTCCTGCCTCAGTGCCTTGCCTCGGCATCAATCAGCGAACCTTTGCGGGTGTCGCGCATGAACCAGCAAACCAGCAGGGTGCAGGCAATCACCGCCGTGGTGTACCAGTAAAAGCCGCTTTCCAGCTGGATGGACTTGAACCACAAGGCCAGGTATTCCGCTGTGCCACCAAAAACCGATACGGCAAAGGCGTAGGGCACGCCCACGCCGGTGGCGCGGATGCTGGCCGGGAACAGTTCTGCCTTCACCAGTGCGTTGATCGAGGTATAACCGGAGACGATGATCCAGGCGCAGGCAATCAGGCCAAACGCTTCCCACGGACCACTGGCGTGACGGATGGCGGTGAGCAAGGGCACGGTGAACAGGGTGCCCAGCAAGGCAAAGCCGATCAGCAGCGGCTTGCGGCCAATGCGGTCGGACAGCGCGCCATACAGCGGCTGCAAGCACATGGCAAACAGCAGCGAGGCGGCGGAAACTGCGGTGGTTTGCATGTCGGTCAGGCCTACCGACAGGCGCAGGAATTTCTGCATATAAGTGGTGTAGACATAGAAGGCCAGCGTGCCGCCCATGGTGAGGCCTACCACCAGCAATACTTCCTTGGGGTGCTGGGCCAGTTGCCTGAGGCCGCCCATGGCCTTGGCGGATTTGCGTGCCGCTTCAAACGACTGGGTTTCCGGCAGATTGTGGCGCATGCGCAGGGCCAGTACTGCAAGTGCCGCACCGACAAAAAACGGAATGCGCCAGCCCCAGGCACGCAGTTCTTCGGCGCTGAGCAGGAATTTCTGCAAGACCAGCAGCAGGATCAGGGCCAGCAGCTGGCCGCCAATCAGGGTGACGTACTGGAAGCTGCTGTAGAAGCCGCGGTGCTTGGAGTCAGCCATTTCCGACAGATAGGTGGCGCTGGCACCGTATTCGCCACCCAGGCTCAGGCCTTGCAGCAGGCGCGCCAGCAGCAGGATGCAGGGCGACAGGATGCCGGCGGTGGCATAGGTGGGGGCACAGGCAATCAGCAAGGAGCCAAAGCACATCAGCAGCACAGAAGCCATCAGCGCGGTCTTGCGTCCCAGCCGGTCGCCGATGTGGCCGAACAGCATGCCGCCGATGGGGCGGATGAAAAAGCCGAGGGCAAAAATGCCGGCGGTGGACATCAGCTGGGCGGTGGGGTCCTGGGCGGGGAAGAAGGCATTGGCAAAATACAGGGCAAAGGCGGAATAGCAATAGAAATCGAACCATTCCACCAGGTTGCCGGCCGAGCCGACAATGATGGCATGCAGGCGCTTGCCGGATATCCGTTCGTGAGTAGCCGCAGTGGCTGTGGCGCTGGACATGGTGACTGTCTCCTCTGGTGTGACGGGTTATGAATGGGTTTCCCGTTTGTCGCCGTCTACTATGCGCAGCAGGGCGGTAGTCGGCATCCGCAACTTTGCCCGCATCGTCTCCGTAAAACTACGGAGGAGTGTTTCCGTCCGGCAGCCGGACTGCTATGGTCTGAGCTTCCCCGGCCAAGGAGATGCCATGCCCAGCCCCCGCTCCAGCACACCTTACGCCCGCTATTGGCGCTGGCTGGGGCTGACCATGGCTGCCATTGGCCTGATCGTGCTGAGCGCCAACTGGGCGGAACGCCACGAGCTGGCCACCCGCACCGCCGCCTTGCGCCAGGCCGCGGCTGCCCATGTACTGGGTTTGCGCGGTCTGGTGGAGAAACACGATTTCCTGCCCTATGCCGCAGCCCGCCACCCTGATGTGCTGGCCTTGCTGCAAGCACCGCAGGACAGCGCACTGCGCTTGCGGGTGAACCATTACTTTGCCGATTTGCAGTCCACCACCGGCGCGGCGGCCTTGTTTCTGGTGGACCGTAATGGCCTCACCTTGTCGTCCAGCAACTGGAACCAGCCCTCCAGCTTTGTCGGCGAGTCCTACCGCCAGCGCCCGTATTTTGAAACCGCCCTGCAGGGGCAGCGCGGCCTGTTTTACGGGCTGGGGCTGACCACCGGGCAGTCCGGCCTGTTCATTGCCGAGCCGGTACGCGGCCCGGCAGGCATCATGGGGGTGGCAGTGGTCAAGATCAGCCTGGAGCCTTTGCAGGCGGCATGGCGACGCGGCATCGACCCGGTCCTGCTGCGCGACAGCCGTGGCGTGGTGTTTCTCAGCTCGCAGCCCGAATGGCTGTTCCAGGCCCGGCAGCAACTGAGTGCTGCCGATACCGCCTGGATCAGCAGCCATCGCCAGTACGGCAACCGCAGCCAGTTTGCCGTGCTGCCCTGGCAGGTAAAGCCCCTGCCGGATTCTGCCGCCTACGGCCTGCAAACCACGGTGCAGGGGCTGCATCGTTCCTTGCTGGCACTGGATACCGCGTTGCCGGAACTGGGCTGGACGCTGACCGTTACCTCCGACATGAAGGAAGTCACCCAGGCACGGCAACTGGCGCTTGCCTTGAGTACCTTGCTGCTGGCGCTGCTATTGCTGGCCAGCCTGTACTGGCGCTTGCGGGAAAAACGTTTTGTCGAGCAGCGCAGCGCCCGGCTGGAACTGGAACGCCGGGTGGAAGAACGCACCCGCGACCTGGAAGAAGCCCATACCTTTCGCAAGGCCATGGAAGATTCGCTGCTGGTGGGCATGCGCGCGCGCGACCCGCAAGGCCGCATCATTTACGTCAATCCGGCGTTCTGCGCCATGGTGGGCTATAGCGCGGAAGAATTGCTGGGCTGCCTGCCGCCCTATCCGTACTGGCATCCGGATGATCTGGAAAAACAGGCCAGGGTGAGCCAGGACGTGCTGCAGGGCCGGGTGGTGCCGCATGGCTATGAGTCGCGCATCCGGCACAAGGACGGACATGACGTGATTACCATGATTTACACCGCCGCGCTGGTGGATGCCCGTGGCGTGCACCGGGGCTGGATGAGTTCGGTGGTGGATATCACCGCGCAGAAACAGGCGGAGGCGCGCCAGCGCGATCAGGAATTGCAACTGGAGCGCAGCGCGCGGCTGGCCAGTGTGGGCGAAATGGCTTCCACGCTGGCGCACGAGCTGAATCAGCCACTGATGGCACTGTCCAATTTCGCCCTGGCCGCCCGGGCGCTGGCTGATCGGGGTGCCAGCAGCCTGCTGGCCGAAACGCTGAACGACATCATTGCCCAGTCACAACGGGCCAGTGAAATCGTCAAGCGGGTGCGGGTGTTCATCAACCCGCAACGCGCCCAGTATGAAAACCTCGCCCCGGCGGATGTCATCCACCATGCGGTCAACCTGCTCAAGCCCGAATTGCAGCGCCATCATGTGCAATTACAGCTGCAGCTGGAAGACGGCTTGCCGCCGGTGCGCGGGGACAGCGTGCTGCTGGAGCAGGTGCTGATGAATCTGATTCACAATGCGCTGCACGCCATGCAGGCACAGCCGCCGGGCAGCCGTCGCATCCAGCTGCTTTGCCGGCAGCAGGAGCAAGGAGTCAGCGTCACCGTGGCCGATAGCGGACCGGGTATTCCGGCAGAGCAGACCGAGCAGATTTTTGCCCCGTTTTTTACTTCCAAACCCGACGGCCTGGGCCTGGGCCTGAATATTTGCCGTACCATCATCGAAGCCCACGGTGGCCGCATCAGCGTGGAAAACAGCCCCACTGGCGGGGCCGCCTTTACCTTTACCCTGGCGCTTGCATCATGAAAGAAATGCCGCTCACCCTGTTTGTTGTCGATGATGACGAAGCCTTGCGTCGTTCCCTGTTGCTGCTGTTGCTGTCGCAGGGGCTGGCGGTACAGGCTTTTGATTCCGGCGAAGCCTTTCTCAGTGCCGTCAACCTGCGTCAGCCAGGCTGCGTGATTCTGGATTTGCGGCTGGGTGGTATCAGCGGCCTGTCGGTGTTTGATAGTCTGCTGGCCGCGCACAGCCCGCTGGTGACGATGTTTTTATCTGCACATGGCGATATTCCCACCGCACTGGAAGCCGTCCGGCGTGGAGCATTTGACTGGGTGGAAAAGCCGGATACCCAGCAATTGCTGGACAAGCTGCCCGCCGCCATCGCCCTGGCCCGCGCCCGCGCGCAGGCACTGCGGCAATGGGCGGAGCTGACCCCGCGTGAGCGGGAAGTGGCACGGCTGGTGGGACTGGGGCAGCCCAACAAGGAAATTGCCCGGGTGCTGGTGCCGCCCTGCGGACATCGCTCGGTGGAAACCCATCGCGCCAATATCTTCAGCAAGCTGCAATGCGCCAACGATAACGAATTGGGCCGCTGGCTGGCGGCCCATCCCTGGCTGGACTGAACTACCCGACTTGGGGCAGGGCAGGCCACGACGGTGACCTGCTCAAAGCGGAAGGAATTACAGATTCTCGGCCAGGAATTGCAGGCTGCGGCCAGTGGCCAGTGCGGCGGCAGATTGGTTGAACACGGCACTGCGGCCCCAGCAGTTGAAGCCATGGCCCACACCCGGGTAGTCAAAGAACACCGCATTGTCCTTGCCGGCAAAGGCCGCCTTGACCGCGCTGACAGCGGTTTGTGCAATGTGTTCGTCGTTGCCGGCGTAATGGAACAGGATGGGCTGGGTGATTTGGCCGGCCAGTTCCAGGTGCTGGTCAATGCCGCCACCGTAGAAGCACACTGCGGCATCCGCCTGACTGAGTGCTGCGGCGCGGAAGGCCAGCTGGCCACCCAGGCAGAAGCCCAGCGTCGCCACTTTGCCAGTGACTTCCGGGCGCTGGCGCAGCAGGCCAACTGCAGCGGCCACATCGGCAGCAGCCTGGGCGGTGTCCACTTGCTGGTAGTAGCCAAACGCCTGCTGGGTACCGGCGGCGTCGTAGTCTAGATCCACCCGCGGGCTCAGCCGCCAGAACACATCGGGGGCCAGCACCACGTAACCGGCCAGCGCATACAGGTCGGCCACGGCGCGGATATGTTCGTTGACGCCCCAGATTTCCTGCACCAGCACGATGCCCGGACCACTGCCGGTGGGGGGGAGTGACAGATAACCGCCAAATTGCTTGCCGTCCTGGGTGGGAATGTCGATCCAGCTTGCGTTCACGGGAAACTCCTTTGTGCGAGAGTGCATCGGAATGGCCATCGGGCAGGGAGCCCGCAGGCATGAAAGGGGCAGGGCATGGTCAGGCGCAGTGCTTCTGACAGTTCCGGCCAGGCATGCCCTGCATGACCTTGGCTATGTCGTAGCAGGCAAGGCTTTTTCAATAGCGATGCGCAGCAAATGCGCAGTACCATGTGGCTGGCTTCGAGCAGACTGGCAGAAAATTATGTCAATAAGGCCAGCTTTGCTACCATGGTAGCTGTCGCTACCAACAAGCATTTCTCCCATGAAGCAGCGCGCGCAACGCATGTTCATTGTGTTCTTCCTGCTGCTGTTTCTGGGCACGGCGGCGCTGATTGCTTTCCTGTTGGGGGTGGCTTACCAGGAAAAGCAGCGTCAGGCCGAGGTGAATGCGCGCAATGTGGTGGAAGCGCTGGAAGCCCGGCTGGAGGCCACCTTGCGTCGCAGTCAGGCCACGCTGGAAGAACTGGCGCGTACTACCAACCCGGCCGTCATGTCATTGGCAGTGCGCAATGAACACGCCACTGCCATGCAAAGAGAGCTGGCCTTGCGTGCCAGCCACTTTCCCGAAATTGTCGGGCTGCGCCTGATCGACGCCCAGGGCAATGTGTTGTATGCCTCCGATTATGCCTTGCCCAATGCCTCGGTGCGGGACCGCAGTTACTACCTTGCCTTGCGCCAGAATCCCCAGATACCGCTGTTTTTTTCCGAAGTGGCAATTGGACGGCTTAATCGTACCCGCCAGTTATACATGGCCGTGCCCATGCGCAATCCACAGGGCGAATTTGCCGGCATTGCCATGGCACCGCTGGACATTGCCTATTTCCAGAAGCTGTTTGCCGCCATCAACCTTGGCCCGCACGGGGTGATTACCTTCCGTCGCAGCGATGATGGCCGGCTGGTGCTGCGCATGCCGGCGGTGAAGGACAGCGTCAACCAGAGCCTGCGCACCAACCAGATGTTCCAGCATGTGGCCAGCGGAGAGCAAAGCGGCTTGCTGCGCTATTCCTCCAGCATCGACGAGGTGGACCGGGTCTATGCCTTCAAGCGGGTGGGGGAGTTTCCTTTTTACCTGGGCGCGGGCATTGCCAGCATGGATTTTCTGGCGCAATGGCATGCCACCTTGCTGGGTACGGTAGTGGTCAGTTTGCTGGTGTTGCTGGTGCTGGGCGTGCTGCTGTACCGCCTGCAGCAGTCCGAGGTGCGCGAGCAGGATACCTCGGCCAATCTGCAGGCCAGCGAGGATCGCTTCCAGTTGTTGCTCAATGCAGTGGGCGATGGCATTTGCGGGCTGGATCAGGACGGGCGCTGCATGTTTGCCAACCCGGCGGCTTGCCGGTTGCTGGGTCATGCAACTGAAGCTGCCTTGCTGGGGCAGCAGTTGCTGCCGCGGGTGCATACCCACGGCCCGGACCGCCAGCCCCTGCCTGATGGGGCGAGTACCATTCACCAGGCCTTGCGTCAGGGGCGCAGCGCCCATGCCGACGATGCACTCTTCACCCGGGCCGACCAGAGCCTGCTGCCGGTGCGCTACGATGCCTATCCGCTGGTCAAGGACGGGCGTGATATCGGGGCGGTCTTGCTGTTTCAGGATATTGGCGCCCATAAGCGGCAACAGGAGCAGATTGCCTTTCTGGCCCATCACGATGCGCTGACCGGCCTGCCCAACCGCATTCTGGCGGAGGACCGCTTCCGGCAACTGCTCAGTCTGACCGAACGCCACGGCACCATGCTGGCCATGCTGTTCATGGACCTGGATGGCTTCAAGACCATCAACGATTCACTGGGGCATGATGTCGGGGATGAAATGCTGCAAGCGGTGGCGCAGCGCCTGCGTACCTTGCTGCGCGAACACGATACTGCCTGCCGGCTGGGTGGCGACGAATTCCTGCTGCTGCTGCCCGACATCGACAGCATCGACAGCCTGTTACCCATGATCAGCCGCCTGCTGCATGCGCTGGAAGAACCATACCTGCTGACCGGGCATCAGCTGTCCAGCTCGGCATCGATTGGCGTATCGCTCTATCCGGTGGATGGACAGGACTTCACCACCCTGATGAAGAAGGCCGACACCGCCATGTATCACGCCAAGGATGCCGGGCGGAATACCTGTCGCTTGTTTGATGCCGACATGCAGGTGGAGGCGGAAGAGGCCTTGCGTCTGCGCGGCCGATTCATGCGGGCGCTGGAAACCGGCCAGTTCGTGCTGCATTACCAGCCACAGGTCAGCCTGGTGGACGGGCGCATCATTGGTGTGGAGGCGCTGGTGCGCTGGCAGGATGGCGAGCAGCTGATTCCGCCGGGGCGCTTCATTCCCATGGCGGAAAGCAGCGGGCTGATCGTGCCTTTGGGCGAGTGGGTGCTGCAGGAAGCCTGTCGGCAAGCGGTGCAATGGCAACAGTGTTATCCCGACCCGGTGGTCGTGGCGGTGAATCTGTCCGCGGTGCAGTTCAAGCGCGGCAATCTGGAGCAGGCGGTGGCCGCTGCATTGCGCGACAGCGGCCTGCCTGCGCATTTGCTGGAGCTGGAGCTGACCGAAACCTCGCTGCTGCAGCAGACCGAGTCGGTGGTAACCACCTTGCATCGCCTGGGGCAACTGGGCGTGCGGCTGGCCATCGACGATTTCGGCACCGGCTATTCCAGCCTGGCCTATCTGAAGCGCCTGGCGGTCAATACCCTGAAGATTGACCAATCCTTTGTCCGTAATCTGCCGGACGACCCGGACGATGCCAATATTGTGTGCGCCATCATCGACATGGCGCACAAGCTGCAACTGCATACCCTGGCCGAAGGCGTGGAAACCGCCCAGATCGCCGACATGCTGCAAGCCATGGGCTGCGAGCAGGCACAGGGCTACCATTTTGCCCGCCCGCAAACCGCCGCACAGTTACAGGACTTCCTGCGTCAGCAGGCGGCCAGTCAGCCGGGCGGCAAATAGGATGGATGGCCGGGCGGAATCAGTTCGGCTACCAGAAAGTCGATAAAGGCCCGGATGGCCGGTGACAGGCCGCGCCGGGTAGTGAATGCGGCATGCAGAATGCCCCAGGGGCTGTCGAACTCCGGCAGCAGGCGCAGCAGGCGGCCCTGCTGGATGGCCTCGTCACATACCATCACCGGCAAGGCGGCCACGCCCAGCCCGGCTATCGCCGCTTCCAGCAAAACCAGCAAATCATCGGTCATCAGCCTGGGCTGATCAATTTGCAGGCTGTAGCTGTGACCGGCCTGATCCAGCAACTGCCACTGCCCGCGGCCATCGGCACGGCTCATGGTGAGGGCGGGCAGGCCGGCCAGATCGGCCGGGGTGCGTGGCATGGGGTGGGCGCGCATGAAGTCGGGGCTGGCCACCAGAATCACCTGGCTGACCGCCAGTTGCCGCACCACCAGGTTGGCGCTGTTGTCGATGCTGTTACGCACGCGCAGTGCCACGTCGATATTGTCTTCTATCAGGTCCACCCGCCGGTTGGTGGCTTCCAGTGCAATGCGTACCTGTGGATAACGCTGCATGAAACGCGGCAGTGACGGTGCCAGCAAGGTCTTGGCCAGCAGTTCCGGACAGCTCACCCGCACCAGGCCGCGCGGTTCGGCGCTGATGCGGGCGATGGCTTCATCGGCAGCCTCGGCCTCGGCCAGCATGGCCTGGCAGTGCTGGTAATAGCTGCTGCCCACCTCGGTCAGCGCCAGGCGCCGTGTGGTGCGTTGCAAAAGCCGTACGCCCAGCCGCTCTTCCAGTTCCGCCACCCGGCGTGACAGCCGCGACTTGGGAATCCCCAGCATGCGGCTGGCAGCCATGAATCCACCGTGTTCCACCACCTTGGCAAAGTACAGCAGGTCGTTCAGGTCTTGCATTTGATTGTCCTATGGGTGGAACAATGTTTCCGATTTGAGCAGTCTAGTCATGATTGGTAGCAAAAACTACTATTCCGTCACCAACTCTGCTTACAAGGAAACCCGCCATGAAACTGTTGCACCTCGATTCCAGCATCCTCGGTCAGAACTCCGTTTCCCGTCAGCTGACTGCTGCCGTGGTAGAAGCTGTCCGTGCCAAGCACGCCGATGTTCAGACCAGCTACCGCGACCTGGCTGCCCAGCCCATTGCACACCTGTCGGGTGAAATCATTGGTGCCAACTTCACCGCCGAAGCCGACTGGACGGAAACCCAGCGTAGCGAAAGCGCGCTGAGCAATGCGCTGATTGAAGAATTCCTGGCTACCGACGTACTGGTGATTGGCGCGCCGATGTACAACTTCTCCATTCCGTCCCAGCTGAAGAGCTGGATCGACCGTGTAGCCGCAGCCGGCCGTACCTTCAAGTACGGTGCCAATGGCCCGGAAGGCCTGGCTGGTGGCAAGAAAGTGGTGATCGTGTCCAGCCGTGGTGGTGTGTACTCCACCGAGCAAGGCCAGCTGATGGACTTCCAGGAAGACTACCTGCGCACCGTACTGGGTTTCCTGGGCATTACCGACATTGCCTTCATCCGCGCTGAAGCCGTGAATATGGGTGAAGACAAGCGTGCTACCGCCATCCATGCCGCCAAGGAAGCGATTGCCAAGCTGGCCATCTGATTTCCCCTGCACAGATAGATATGAAAAAACGGGCCTTGCTGGCCCGTTTTCTGATTATTGGCCATACCCGTCTCGCGTTCTGCAAAGAAAGCGAGGCGCCCTTTCCGGGAAAGGGCGGGGGGATAGGAAATCGATGGGAGGCTGCGGAATCAGCCACTTCATCGAAAGGCCCGGCTTTGCAGGGTCCGGTGCCATCGCACCAAATCACTTTGTCAGCAGCCTGGAAACGGGCCTTGCTGACCCGTTTTTTCATGTGCAAACCTGGCATATGACACACCCTGTTGCGCCCATGTGCTTATTAACTGCAATTACTTGTCAACATATCGAAAGTACGGTGTGATGCAGGCAGAGGCAAAGCGGGCGGGTGGGCAAGATGCGCAGGATGTGGTTGGGCGAGACGGTACTGGATCATCAGTCAGCATTTCGTAGCGGCTTGCTGCTGCTGATCGTGCTGTTACTGCTATCCAATGGCTGGTTTGCCTACAGCCGCGCGCTCAGTCTGGCCAATCAGTATGCCCATCGGGCGGTCAGCAGTCTGGCGCAACACTTTGACGACATTGAAGGTTTCATCGACATCATCCACGCCGATGCCGTCAGCGAACTGAAACAGGACGATGGCAGGCAGGCGCAACTGGCTGCGCTGTCCTGGTTGCGCAATGCACCGGGGCAGGGCTTTTATGCGCTGGATACCCGGCCCACCCTGGCGTCCGGCCTGCAGCCGGGCAACCTCACCGGCCTGGGACAGGCGGCTGCGCTGGATGCGGCTGCACGGCATGAAATGGCCGTGGTACTGGGCCTGACACCGATGATGCAGATGGCTTATCAGCATCTGGGCGAACACGGTGTGGACTGGGTTTACTATGTCTCCGCCCGCCAGTTCATTTATCTCTATCCCTTCACCCCGGCAACGTCCTATCACTACAGCGCCAACACCCCGCAGGGTCAGTTCTGGCGGCTGGCAGAACCGGCAGTCAACCCACGCGGCCAGCGGGTGATCACACCGGTGTATATCGACCAGGCCGGCAAGGGCCCGATGCTGACCATCAGCCAGCCGGTATGGGTGGCGGGGCAGTTCCGGGGTGTGCTGTGCATGGATGTGGGGCTCAATACCCTCAACCAGTTGCTGCGTCAGCTGGATGCCCCGGCAGGCAGCCTGTACCTGCTCAATCGCCAGAACCAAGTGGTGGCCACCAGCGATGATCACCCCCTGCCACAGGAAAACCTGCAGTTGTTGCCGGTGATGCCAACGTACGCCGCCAGCCCGACCGCCCATGTGCGGGTGTATGCGCTGGGCGACTCCGGCATGCGGGTGCTGCAATACCTGCCCAATTACTGGCTGGCACTGGAGGTGGCCCGTGGCTGCGCACCGGGTGTGGTGGCGGCCGTGCTGTTGTGGCTGGCCTTGTTGCTGCTGACACGCACCTGGCAGTTCAACCGCGAACTGCGCCGCCTGTCCGAACATGATGCCCTGACCGGGGCGCTCAACCATCGCGCATTCCAGTCCTTGCTGGCGCAGCTGTATCAGGACTACCAGACGCAAGGCACGGTGTTTTCGCTGGTGATGGTGGATCTGGACCACTTCAAGAAGGTCAACGACAGCCACGGCCACGCCGTGGGCGATACGGTACTCAAGGTGCTGGTAAGGCTGGCGCTGCGGCTACTGCGCAATGAAGACCGCGTGGCCCGGCTGGGCGGTGAGGAGTTTGTGCTGGTGTTGCCGGCTACAGACCTGCCGGACGCGATGAAGGCGGCAGTGCGCTTGCGCTTGCAGCTGGAGAAGCTGCACTGGAGCAAGCTGGGCCTGCCGGAGCCGGTCACGGCCAGCATGGGCTGTGCCGTGGTATTGCCGGACGACCGCCATGCCAGTGATGTACTCAAGCGCGCCGACGACGCCATGTACCGGGCCAAGCAGGAAGGGCGCAACCGGGTCTGCCTGCACTGGCAAGGCCCGGCGGCGCAAGGGAACTGAACTACACCCAGTCGCGGGCGGGCAGGAAACGCTCGTACAGTGCGGCTTCTGCACTGCCGGGTTCCGGCTGGTAGCCGTATTCCCAGCGCACCAGCGGTGGCATGGACATCAGGATGGATTCGGTGCGGCCTCCGGTTTGCAGGCCAAACAGTGTGCCACGGTCCCATACCAGGTTGAATTCCACATAGCGGCCACGGCGGTACAGCTGGAACTGGCGCTGTGCATCAGTCCATGGGGTGGCCTTACGCTTGTCCACGATGGGGACATAAGCCTCGACAAAACCCTGACCTACCGCCTGCATGAAGGCAAAGCTGCGTTCGAAGCCCCAGGTGTTCAGGTCGTCAAAAAACAGCCCGCCCACACCACGGGCTTCGTTGCGGTGCTTGAGGAAAAAGTATTCGTCGCACCATTTCTTGTAATCGGCATACACATTGGCACCAAAAGGCTGGCACAGATCGCGCGCCACGGTGTGCCAGTGGATCACGTCTTCTTCCACCGGATAGAAGGGCGTGAGGTCAAAGCCACCACCAAACCACCATACTGGTTCGGCGCCGTCCTTTTCGGCAATGAAAAAGCGCACATTGGCATGGCTGGTGGGCACGTGCGGGTTTTCCGGGTGGATGACCAGAGACACGCCCATGGCTTCAAAGCGGCGGCCAGCCAGTTCCGGGCGATGTGCGGTTGCCGACGCCGGCAGTGCATCGCCACTGACATGCGAAAAATTCACCCCGGCCTGCTCGAATACCGCGCCTTTGCTCAGCACCCGGCTGCGCCCGCCACCACCCGCCGGACGCTGCCAGGCGTCTTCGACAAAACGGCCCTGACCATCGGCCTGCTCCAGCGCGGCACAGATACGGTCTTGCAGTTGCAGCAAAAAGGCTTTCACCTCGTTGGCGTGGGGATGACTCATTGCAATATCCTGGATGGTGGTGTGGATGGCATTGTAGCAGGGGGATTCCTGCTGCTGCAGCGGCATGCGGCGGGGAGGCGGACAAAAAAAGAACCCGCCGGTAAGGGCGGGTCGCACATCGTCACACAAAGGACAGAGGAGTACAGGCCTGTTGCCAGGCCTTACAGATACAAAGCAAAAGCGCGTCACGGGCTCGGGGGTGTCCGTGGCAAGGCTGAAGCATGGAAGACAGTGTGACAGAAGCCCGCATGGGCACTGTGCGGCTAGCGTCTTGGCTGTGTGCCCGGGTTGTGCCTGCTTGGTGACGGTGAATGACAATGCGGCCGAGTGTGTTGCAAAACATGAAGCAAGGGAACTTTGCCACCCGGAAATGCAAAACGGGCCGCCACGCATTGACGTGGCGGCCCGTGTTCAGGCATGGCAGTTTGCCGCTCAGGCGGTGACCGGGCTGGCCTGCCAGTTTTCTTGCGGGCTGCTGCTGACAGCAGGACGGTTGGCCGGCCTGGACTGGAAGAAGTCCACGCTGCGCGCCAGTACCGCCATGCGTTCGTTATCCACCAGAATCATGTGATAGCTGTCGGACAGCGGCATGAAGTCGACCGGTCCGCCCAGATGTTTCTGCAGATGGTGTGCCGAGCGCGGGCTGGTGATGTCGTCTTCGTCGGCATGCACAATCAGTGTCGGGCAGGTGATCTGGCCCAGGCGCGGCAGCAGTTGCCGGCGCAGCTTGTCCACTTCGCGGATGCAGGCCAGCGGCACATAGGGGTAGTGAAAACGCTCGCCACGCTCGAAGCGTTGCTGGATCAGCTTGCGGATGCGCGGGTTCTTGATGCCGAAGGGCTCGGCTTCCGGAATACGCATGCGGCGTGCCATGCCGGGCAGGATGTAACCCAGGGGGCGCAACCAGGTCAGGCGCGGCAGGCTCCAGCCATCCAGAAATACCGGTGGCGCATACAGTGCCAGTTTGTCCTGATGGTTTTCCAGCCGTGCCACTTCCAGCGCCACCAGTGCACCCAGGCATACGCCAGCCAGATGCACCACGCCGTGACGTTGCTTCAGCGCGCGGTATTCGGCGCGCATGCTTTCTATCCAGTCGGTCCAGCGGATGTCCAGCAGCTCTTCCGGTTCGGTGCCGTGGCCGGGCAACAGCGGGGCATGGGTGACGATGCCGACGTCTTCCAGGGTACGGCCCAGCGAGCCCAGATCATAAACAGTGCCACCAAGGCCGTGGATCAGCAGGGCCGCAGGTCGGGTAGAGCGCATGGCAATTCCACATACACAAAAATTAACAGTCTGGAGTATGCAGGAGGGCAGAGCGCGGGTCTGTCGCCTTCGTGTCACTGCTTTGTGACAAGCTGTGACCTGTGTGACTTGTGAGATTTAGCTCAGGGCAATGCGCAGGGTGAGACGGGCACCGCCCAGGGGGCTGGTGCCGGCAAAGGCGCTGCCGCCATGGTGTTCGGCTATCAGGCGGACATAAGACAGGCCAAGGCCATAGCCGCCGGTGGCGCGGTCGCGGCTGCGGTCCAGGCGGCGGAAGGGTTCGAAAATGCGTTCCCGGTCGGCTTCGGGAATGCCATGGCCGTCATCATCCACCTGGATTTCCAGCATGGTGCCCTGACGTTCCACAATCAGGTGAACCTGATGTTGCGCATACTTGAAGGCGTTCAGCAGCAGGTTGCGGCTGGCGACGTAAATCAGCTTGCGGTCAAAGGCGGCTGCGCCGCGTGCGCAGTCCATGCTGAGACGGATGCCCGCCGGCTTGAGCGGCTGCACCAGGTCAATCAGGTCGTCAAACCATTCGTACAGATCCACCTGCTCGCGTTGCAGGATGGCTTCGCCCCGGTTGAGCTTGGCGTATTCCATGCTGGCGGTAATCAGCTCTTCCAGCTCCTGCATGTCGCGTTCCATGCCGTCGCTGTAGCGGCGACGTTCGTCCTCGTCGTCCTCTTCTTCCAGCATGGTCAGGCCAAAGCGCAAGCGGGCAATGGGGGTGCGGATTTCATGCGCCACGGCGTGGCTCATGGCCTGATGCATTTCCAGCAGCCGTTCCAGCCGGGCGGCCATGCTGTTGAGGGCGGTGGACAGCGGGGCGAACAAGCGGCTGTGGGCCTGCGGGGTACGCACGTGGAAGTCGCCATTGGCAAACAGCTCGGCGGCATCGCGTACCGATACCAGGTCGCGCCACATCGGCCGCAGGTAGAAGTACATCAACAGGCCCAGCGTGCTGCCGGTAAACACGATCCACAGCAGCAATACCTCGATGTCCTCGGTAATCCAGCCACTGTCGTTGCTGTTGGGGGTGGCATCCAGCGGGCCTAGCAGCAACATGCGCTTGTCGTCCGGCAGCGGGATGTAGAGCAGGTTGTTGTCGAAATCCAGATAGGTTTTGCCGGTGGCAAAGTTCTGTTTGCTTTCCGGGTCCAGGTCGGCAGGCAGGCTGCTGATCAGCTTGACCGGATAACTGAAGTGGCGGGTGAGTTGCGGCAGCGCATGTTCGCGCGCCGCCACCGGCACGCGTTGCAGCTCCTGCACCAGCAGCGATGCCGGGCCGTCCAGCATGCGCCGGGCGTTTTCACTATCGCTATTCTGGTACAGCTTGCCCAGCATGAAGGCAAAACCGATGATGATGGCCAGCTCTGCCGCCATGGCAATGATGAAATAGCGGGCAAACAGGGTGGCCAGCGACGGTTTGGCGTTGCGGTTCTTGCGGTCGGGCCGCAGGCGGGGGAGGTGGATCATTCCCAGTCGCTGCGCGAGAACAGATAGCCCTTGCCGCGTACGGTCTTGATGCGGGTGGGCGAATCCGGGCTGTCGCCCAGCTTTTTGCGCAACCGGGAAATGCGGGCGTCGATAGAGCGGTCCAGCCCGTCAAAACCGATGCCGCGCAATTCATTCATGATGTCGTCGCGCGACAGTACCTGCCCGGCATGGCTGGCCAGCAGCCACAGCAGGTCGAATTCGGCCGTGGTCAGCTCCATTTCCTCGCCGCTCAGATAGGCGGCGCGGGTGCCCTGGCTGATGTTGAACTGGCCGAATACCAGTTCATCGTTGTCACCGGTTTCCACGTTATCTTCTTCTGCCACACCGCGGCGCAGCAGTGCGCGTACCCGTGCCAGCAGGCGGCGCGGCTCTACCGGCTTGGCCAGGTAGTCGTCGGCGCCCAGTTCCAGCCCCAGGATTTCGTCCACGTCTTCATCGCGCGCGGTCATGATGAGAATGCGGCCGTGATAACGCAGCCGCACTTCGCGGCAGACATCAAAGCCTTCCTTGCCGGGCAGCATCACGTCCAGAATGACCAGGTCGGGGCGGGTGTCCAGGATGACATCGGCGGCGGTATCGCCACGACCGTGCTGGCTTACCTGATAACCGTGCTTGGTCAGGTAGGCGGCGATGAGCTGTGACAGGTGGATGTCATCTTCAATGATGAGAATGTGCGGTGCCATGCGGTATCTGCCAAAAACAATGGGAGAAATAGTATCACCATACTGGCAGATGGCTTGTATTTCCGAATCCATGCGAACAGAATGAAACGCGTGTTTACCCAACGCACTCAGGCCGGCCTTGATGTCGGCCCATGATTAATTCAAGGACAGAGAAAATCACATGCAACGCTTAAAGGAATGGGCAATCTGGATTGCCGTCGCCCTGGCGGGCGCCATCGCCTTTGCCGTGGTGGCATTGAACCGGGGAGAGCCGGTCAATGCCATCTGGCTGGTGGTGGCTGCCGTGTCGGTGTACTCCATCGCTTATCGTTTCTACAGCCGTTTCATTGCCGACAAGGTGCTGGAGCTGGACCCGCGCCGTCTGACCCCGGCCGAGAAGCATAATGACGGCCTGGATTACGTGCCGACCAACAAATGGGTGGTGTTCGGCCACCACTTTGCCGCCATTGCCGGTGCCGGTCCGCTGGTGGGCCCGGTGCTGGCAGCGCAGATGGGTTATCTGCCGGGGACTTTGTGGATTCTGGTTGGCGTGATGCTGGCCGGTGCGGTACAGGACTTCCTGGTGCTGTTCCTGTCCATGCGCCGTGACGGCAAGTCGCTGGGCGAAATCATCCGCCTGGAGCTGGGCCCCATTCCCGGCGTGATTGCCTCCATCGGCATCCTGATGATCATGATCATCCTGCTGGCGGTACTGGCGCTGGTGGTGGTCAAGGCGCTGGCCGGCAGCCCGTGGGGCACCTTCACCATTGCCTGCACCATTCCGATTGCCCTGTTCATGGGGGTGTATACCCGCTTCATCCGTCCGGGCAAGATCGGCGAGATTTCAGTCATCGGCTTCATCCTGCTGATGCTGGCCATTGTCTACGGTGGCGATGTGGCACACAGCCCGACGCTGGCACCGTTGTTCACCTTCCAGGGTACCACGCTGGCGTGGATCCTGATCGGCTACGGCTTCATTGCCTCGGTACTGCCGGTATGGCTGCTGCTGGCCCCGCGTGACTATCTGTCCACCTTCCTCAAGATCGGCACCATCGTCGGCCTGGCCATCGGCATCCTGGTGGTGGCACCCAACCTGCACATGCCGGCGCTCACCAAGTTCATTGACGGCACTGGCCCGGTATTCGCCGGCAACCTGTTCCCCTTCCTGTTCATCACCATCGCCTGCGGTGCGGTTTCCGGCTTCCATGCGCTGGTATCTTCTGGCACCACGCCCAAGCTGATCGAGAACGAAACCCACGCCCGCGCCATCGGCTACGGTGCCATGCTGATGGAAAGCTTTGTCGCCATCATGGCGCTGATTGCCGCCTGCGTGCTGGACCCGGGCGTGTACTTCGCCATGAACAGCCCGGCCGCCGTCATCGGCAAGACGGCGGTGGATGCGGCCCAGGTGATTTCCGGCTGGGGCTTTGTCATCACCCCGGATGTGCTGACGCAAATGGCCAAGGACGTGGGCGAAGCCACCATCCTGTCGCGTGCTGGTGGCGCTCCGACACTGGCGGTGGGCATGGCGCACATCCTGTCCGGCGTGATCGGCGGCAAGACCATGATGGCCTTCTGGTACCACTTTGCCATCCTGTTTGAAGCGCTGTTCATCCTCACCACCATCGACGCCGGTACCCGCGTGCTGCGCTTCATGATCCAGGATTTGCTGGGCATCTTCATCAAGCCGATGGCCAATACCGAATCCTGGGGGGCCAACCTGGTGGCCACCGGCCTGGCCGTGGCCGGCTGGGGCTACTTCCTGTATCAGGGCGTGGTGGATCCGCTGGGCGGCATCAACACCTTGTGGCCGCTGTTCGGCATTGCCAACCAGATGCTGGCCGGCATTGCGCTGATCCTGGCCACCGTGGTGCTGATCAAGATGCAGAAGCTGCGCTATGTGTGGGTGACTGCCGTGCCTACCCTGTGGCTGCTGATTGTCACCCTGGTGGCTGGCTGGCAGAAGCTGTTCCACAGCAGCCCCAAGATCAGCTTCCTCGCCCACGCCGACAAGTTCTCCGCGGCTGCCGCCAAGGGTGAGTCGCTGGCTCCGGCGAAAAACCTGGCACAGATGCACCAGATCATCTTCAATGATTATGTGGATGCCACGCTGACCGCCATGTTCATTGCCGTGGTGGTGGCCATGCTGGTGTTCTCCGTCAATGTCATCCGCAAGGCGCTGGCCGTGAAGTGGGTCACCACCAAGGAAGTGCCGGCGGCTTACCGTCAGGGAGAAGCCAATGTCTGAGTGGTTGCGTCAGCTGACCGAAGCGGCGCGGCTGATGGTGGGGGTGAAGGACTACGACAAATACGTTGCCAGTCGCCGCCGATTCAGCCCCAACGCGCCGGTGATGAGCCGCGAGGACTTTTTCGCCCACTGCCAGTCCGAGCGTTATGGCGGCAAGTCGATGAAAAAGTGCCCGTGCTGATTACCCGTCAGCCATAGAAAAACCGCCCGGTTCCGGGCGGTTTTCCGATTCTCCCGCTCGCTGCCTGCAAGGACAGCGAGGCTCCCTTTCCGGGAAAGGGTGAGGGGATAGGGAATAGATGGCAAGGCTGCGGAATCGATGATTTAGTCGAAAGGCCCGGCTTTGCCGGGGCCAGTACAATCGCACCACATAACGTTGTCCGCAGCCTGAAAAGCCGCCCGGTTCCGGGCGGTTTTTTATTGCATGCCGTGTTTCACAGCTGGTGTAACAGATAGCTGATGCCGCTGTTGATCAGCGTGCCGCCGACCAGCAGCCAGCCAAACAGCGCGCTGGCCAGCAGCATGGGTTTGCTTCCGGCGCGGCGGATGGCGGAAAAGTGGGTGGTGAGGCCCAGTGCGCCCATTGCCATGGCCAGCAGCAGATTATCCAGTGCAATCAGCTGGGCGACCCAGGCTTGCGGCAGCCAATGCAGCGAGTTGAAACCGGCCATGGCGAGAAAACCCAGCGCAAACCACGGAATGGTGATGCGGCGCGCCTCCTTGCTGCCAGCCTGATGGCGACGGCCCAGCCAGGCCGACAGGATCAACAGAAACGGTGCCAGCATCATCACCCGGATCATCTTGGTAATCACTGCGCTATTGGCTGCCTGCTCGCTCACCGCCCGCCCGGCTGCTACCGCCTGGGCTACCTCGTGCACTGTGGAGCCGGTAAACACACCGTAGGCAAATTCGGACACGCCCAAAGCTTGCGTCAGCGAAAACAGCAGCGGATAGAGAAACATCGCCAGCGTGCCGAACACCACCACGGTAGCCACCGCCACCGCTACTTTTTCGGCATGGGCTTTCACCACCGGCTCGGTGGCCAGAATGGCGGCAGCACCGCAAATCGAGCTGCCCGCGCCAATCAGGATGACGCTTTGCTCGTCCAGCCCTAGCTTGCGCCGCCCCAGCCAGTAAGCCAGCGCAAAGGTGGAACTCAGCACACAGGCATCAATCATGATGCCGCTGATGCCGACGGCGGCAATGTCCTGAAACGTCAGCTTGAAGCCGAACAGGATGATGCCCAGCCGCAGGATCTGCCCCTTGGCAAACGTGACGCCATGGTGGCCATGTGTGGCCAGACGCGGGTACAGCGTATTGCCCAGCAGCATGCCGCCGACAATGGCGATGGTGAGGGCGGACAGTCCCAGTTGACTGAACAGCGGCAAGCCTGCGGCAAACTGTGCCAGCACGGCCAGCAGCAGTACCAGCAGCAGACCCGGTATTTTTTGTGCAAGGGAAGTCATGATGGTGTTCCGGTGAGGGCGCTTGCCCTGATGTCCTCACCATACGCGCCAGCAATGAAGTTGAAAAACGGATAAAATTTCTACAAATAATTAGAATTATTAATATATAACGGCCAACGGCACCTTGTGCCCGCTGGCCCGGCAAGGAAAGCGGTTATGGCATTACGTTTGAGCCTGCGTGAACTGGAAGTGTTTGTCGCCATTGCCGAAGCGGGTACGGTCACGGCAGCAGCCGGGGCGATTGCGCTGACGCAATCCGCCGCCAGTCAGGCGCTGGCAGCGCTGGAGGCCGGCCTGGGCGTTGCCCTGTTCGACCGCATCGGCCGCAGGCTGCTGCTGAACGAGCATGGCCGCCTGCTGCTGCCACGCGCCCGCACCATGCTGGATGCGGCACAGGACATGCAGCATCTGTTTGATGACCATGCCGCCATGCATCTGCGGCTGGGGGCCAGCACCACCATTGGCAACTATCTGCTGCCGCAGCAGATCGCCCGTTTCCGCCAGCAGCATCCCCAGGCCAGGGTGGAGCTGACGGTGGCCAATACTGCGGATATTGTCGATGCGGTGGCCGGTTTCAAGGTGGACATGGGTTTTATCGAAGGGCCGTGTCATCACCCGGATATCGTGGTGGAACCCTGGCAGGACGACACCCTGCTGGTGTTTGCCGCCACCAGTCACCCGCTGGCGCAAGGCGCGGTCAGCCTGGCGCAACTGGCAGAAACACAGTGGGTATTGCGCGAACGCGGCTCCGGCACCCGCGAAGAAGTGGAGCGCTTGCTGCTGCCACATGTGGGCAGCTTTGGCGAGGTAATGGACATGGGGCACTCGGAAGCCATCAAACGGGCGGTGGCCGCCGGGCTGGGGGTGAGCTGCCTGTCCTTGCACGTGGTGCAGGAGTTGCTGGACAGCGGGCAGATTGTCGCGGTGCTGGCACCGCTGCCCACCTTGCACCGCACGCTGTACCGCATCACCCACAAGGACAAGGGGCAGACGCGCGGCATGACGGTGTTCAATCAGGGCTGAAGCAAAAACAGGCTGCACAAGGCAGCCTGTGATGGGTGTGGCTGTGCTGGTTTACAGCCAGAAATCGCTGCGCTGGCGATGGGCTTCCACCAGACGCTGGAACACCTTGGGGTCCTTGGTGTAGGTCAGTTCGCCATCCATCGGCTGATAGAGGTCGAGCAGGCGCGAAGTCCAGAAGCGCAGTGCTGCGGCACGCAGCATCACCGGCCAGGCCTTTTTCTCTTCCGCCGTCAGGGGGCGGACCGACTGGTAACCAGCCAGGAAGGCGGCTGCCAGTTGTGCATCTATGCTGCCGTCTTCCAGACGGGTCCAGTCATTCAGGGCAATCGCCACGTCGTACAGCAGGATGTCGTTGCAGGCGTAGTAGAAGTCGATGAAACCGGCGATCTTGTCGCCGTCCATCAGCACATTGTCCTTGAACAGGTCGGCGTGAATCACGCCGCTGGGCAGGTGATCAAAGCGGTGGCTGTCCTGGAATTGCACTTCTTCGCGCAGGCTGGCCGCATCGGCTTCGTCCATGTAGGGATACATGGCGACAGCGGTGTCGCTCCACCAGCGCGGGCCGCGCGGGTTGCGCATCTTGCGCGGGAAGGTGGCACTGGCCACATGCATTTGCGCCAGCATTTCGCCCACGGCGTGACACTGTGCTGCATTGGGCTGGCTGATGTCGGCGCCGGACAGGCAGCTCACCAGACAGGCCGGCTTGCCGGCCAGCAGCGAGGCAAACTGGTCGGTATTGTCTGCCACCGGGGCCGGACAGGCCACGCCGTGACGGGCCAGATGGCTCATCAGGGTCAGGTAGTAGGGCAGTTCTTCCAGCTTCAGGGTTTCAAAGATGGTGAGAACGTAACGGCCATGGGTGGTGGTGACAAAGTAATTGGTATTGGTGACGCCAGCGGCAATGCCTTTGAGTTCGACCAGCTGGCCGAGCGCATAGCGGCTCAGCCAGCCTTGCATCATGTCATCGCTGACGGTGGTGTAAACCGACATTCCTGTTCCTCAGAAGCGCTTGAGAACCCATTGCGGGATATTGATGCGGCGATTCGGGTCCACCTGCTTCATGTTGCCGTTGCCCTCTTCATCCATCAGGTAATAGGGGAAGCCGATGGACGGCGTCACCTTCACCATGTAGAGCTGGCCGTTGAGGCGGTATTCCTCGATCTTTTCATCACCACGCTGGATGATGCGCACTTCCGGCTCTGCCACCCCGGCAGCATCCTGCGAAATGGTGGGCGGGGGCGGTACCGTGGCGGGTGCCGGCGGTGTTTCGGCCCAGGCTGCGGACAGGGGCAGCAAGGCCAGCAGGGCGAGAGAGCGGCGCATGTGGATGGGTCCTTGGTGAAGGTGTTATAGGTTGAGCAGTTTTTCGCGTTCTTCCGGCAAGGCCTCGAAGCCGCGGGTTTCGTAGTGCTTGAAGATGGTTTCCACAATCTGGCCGGGTTCGTCGATCAGCTGGATCAGGTCCACGTCCTCCGGGTTGATCATACCTTCTTTTACCAGATGATTTTTCACCCAGTCGATCAGACCTATCCAGAAATCACTACAGCACAGGATGATGGGGATCTTGCGGCTCTTGCCGGTCTGGATCAGCGTCAGCGCCTCGAACATCTCGTCCAGCGTGCCAAAGCCGCCCGGCATCACCACATAGGCAATGGCATGCTTGACGAACATCACCTTGCGGCTGAAGAAGTGGTTGAACTTGACGGACAGGTCCTGGTATTCGTTGGGCTTCTGTTCGTGCGGCAGCACGATATTCAGCGCCACCGACGGGCTTTTGCCGTAAAACGCGCCCTTGTTGGCGGCTTCCATGATGCCGGGGCCACCGCCGGAAATGACAGAAAAGCCGGAATCAGAAAGAAGACGGGCAACCTCTTCGGTCAGCTTATAATAGCGGTGGTCACGCGGGGTACGGGCGCTGCCGAAGATGCTGACTGCCGGGGTGATACCTTGCAGTTCTTCGGCGGAGTCGACAAACTCCGACATGATCTTCATCACATGCCACGCCTCGCGCGAGCGGAAGCGCTGCATCTTGTCGTAACGATCACTGGTCTGCGGCAATTTATCGGACAAGCTCATCATTTGCCCCCTTTTCTATGAAAACATTGTTATTGATCGACGGCTCTTCTTACCTGTATCGCGCCTTCCATGCGATGCCCGATTTGCGTTCTCCGGATGGCCGGCCCACCGGTGCGGTATACGGCATGGTCAACATGCTGCGCCGCCTGGAGAAAGAGGTGCAGTTCGATTATAGCGCCTGCGTTTTCGACGCTAAAGGCAAGACTTTCCGCGATGAGCTGTATCCGGAATACAAGGCCAACCGGCCTTCCATGCCGGAAGAGCTGGCCGCACAGATTAAGCCGGTGCACGAGGTGGTGCAAGCTTCGGGCTGGCCGATGCTGATGGTGGAGGGGGTGGAAGCGGACGATGTCATCGGTACGCTGGCAAAGATGGGCGAGGCGGCCGGCTTCAAGGTGATCATCTCCACCGGCGACAAGGACATGGCCCAGCTGGTGACGCCCATGGTGTCGCTGGTGAACACCATGACCAATGAAAACCTGGACCAGGCCGGGGTGAAAGAGAAGTTCGGCGTGCCGCCGGAACGCATCATCGACTACCTCACCCTGATAGGCGACAAGGTGGACAACGTCCCCGGCGTGGACAAGTGCGGTCCCAAAACCGCGGTCAAGTGGCTGGAAGAATACGGCACGCTGGACAACATCATCGCCAATGCCGACAAGGTGGGCGGCAAGGTGGGCGAAAACCTGCGCGCTGCGCTGGACTGGCTGCCGCGCGGCCATCAGCTCATTACCATCAAGTGCGATGTCGATTTGCAGCAGGACATGCCCTACGGTCTCAACAGCCTGCAACACGGTGTGAAAGACCGTCCGCGCCTGGCCGAGCTGTTCAAGGACCACGGTTTCCGTACCTTCTACCGTGAAGTGACCGAAGGCGAAGATGCACTGATCAGCAGCCCGGCCTCGGTCGATGCGCCTGCGGCCAGTGTTGGCCAGACTGACGACCTGTTTGCCATGGCCGATGCCGCACCGGCACCGGTTGCCCCGCCTGCCAGCGCCATCTCCCGCCATTACCACACCATTCTGGACGAGGCCGCGCTGCAAGGCTGGCTGGACAAGCTAAATAGCGGTGCGCTGGTGTCGCTGGACACCGAAACCACCAGCCTGGACCAGATGCAGGCGCGCATTGTCGGCATCAGCTTCGCCCTGCAAGCTGGTGAGGCCGCCTACCTGCCGCTGGGTCACCACTATGCCGGTGCGCCGCAGCAACTGGCGCTGGATGAAGTACTGGCCCGGCTCAAACCCTGGCTGGAAGACGCCAGCAAGCCCAAATGCGGTCAGAACCTGAAATACGACCGCCACGTGTTTGCCAACCACGGTATTACCCTGGCCGGTGTGGTGGACGACTCCATGCTGGCCTCCTATGTGCTGGAAAGCCACCAGCGCCACAATATGGACGACCTGGCCGCACGCCATCTGGGCGAAACCACGGTCAGCTATGAAGACATCTGCGGCAAGGGGGCCAAGCAGATCGGCTTTGGCGAAGTGGATATCGAGATTGCCGCCAATTACGCGGCGGAAGATGCCGACATCACCCTGCGGCTGAACCAGTACTTTGCCCCGCAACTGACCGACAAACTTGGCAAAATCTACCGCGACATCGAACTGCCGGTGGCCGAAGTGCTGTTCCGCATGGAGCGCAACGGCGTGCTGATCGACCGCGACCAGCTGGCGGCGCAGAGCCATCAGCTGGGCACGCAGATGCTGCAACTGGAAAGCCAGGCCTATGAACTGGCCGGCCAGCCCTTCAATCTGAATTCGCCCAAGCAGCTGCAGGAAATCCTGTTCGGCAAGCTAGGCATTCCCACCAAGGGCATCAAGAAAACGCCGTCCGGTGGTTTCTCCACCGACGAATCGGTACTGGAAGCGCTGGCGCTGGATTACCCGTTGCCCAAGTGCATCCTGCAATACCGCAGCCTGACCAAGCTCAAGTCCACCTATACCGACAAGCTGCCCACGCTGATCAACCCGGACACCGGCCGGGTGCATACCAATTACTCACAGGCAGTAGCCATTACCGGGCGCCTGGCCAGCTCGGACCCGAACCTGCAAAATATCCCGGTACGTACCGCCGAAGGCCGCCGCGTGCGCGAGGCCTTCATCGCCAAGCCGGGCCACAGCATTGTCAGTGCCGACTATTCGCAGATTGAACTGCGCATCATGGCGCACTTGTCCGACGACGAAGGCATGCTGGCCGCCTTTGCCAGTGGCGAGGACATTCACAAGGCCACGGCTGCCGAAGTATTCGGCGTGACACTGGAGCAGGTGACGAGCGATCAGCGCCGCGCAGCCAAGGCCATCAACTTCGGCCTGATCTACGGCATGAGCGCCTTTGGCCTCGCGGCCCAGCTGGACATCGAACGCAGCGCCGCCCAGCAATACATCGACCGCTACTTCATGCGCTACCCCGGTGTCGCCGATTACATGCAGCGCACCCGCGAAACCGCGCGCGAACAGGGCTATGTGGAAACCGTATTCGGCCGTCGCCTGTATCTGCCGGAAATCAAGCTATCCAACCCGGCCCGCCGCGCCGGGGCCGAACGTGCCGCCATCAATGCACCGATGCAAGGTACCGCCGCCGACCTGATCAAGCTGGCGATGATTGCCGTGCAGCACTGGCTGGATGCACAAAAGCTCTCCAGCCTGCTGATCATGCAGGTACACGATGAACTGGTGCTGGAAGTGCCGGATACCGAGCTGGAACTGGTGAAACAGCAGCTGCCGCAAATCATGGCAGGCGTAGCGCAACTCAAGGTGCCGCTGCTGGCGGAAGTGGGTGCCGGTAGCAGCTGGGAAGCCGCCCACTAAGCTTCAGCACTTCATCATCTTCAATCCTTCAGCCAAAGCCACCCATGCCGGTGGCTTTTTCTTTGCCTTTGTCATGGCAAAGCCAGGGGCATGGCCAGACTATTCAAATGTAATACCAGAGCCTGCTGGCAGCCTGCCGTGGCAATCCTCGCGACCATGTGCTGTTACTCCAGTCAAGGTCCGGAGGTGGCTCCATGTCGCAAGCCAAGCTGCGTGATTGCCCGCATGCTGGTTTTACCCTGTTTGAAATGCTGGTGGTGATGGTGGTCAGCATGATTCTGCTGACCCAGGGACTGCCGGCCATGCAGGGCGTGATGGCCCGTCTGCAACTGCAGGCTCGCAGCCAGTTACTGCATGCCAGCCTGTTACTGGCGCGCAGCGAGGCCATTCGTGCCAATCGCCCGGTATGGGTGTGTGCGCTCAACAGCAAGGTCAACCTGGACATCCAGGGTTGCCAGCCGGAACGCAAGAGCAGCTGGCAGGACTGGAGCGAGGGCGTGCTGGTGTTTGCCGATAGCCCGGAACAGGCCAATGGCCGCTACGACAGCGGCGAGCGGCTACACCATGCGCTGTTTTCCGCCAGCAGCATTCAGGTACGTGCCAGCCAGCATGCCTTTGCATTCTCGCCTGCGGGCAGGCTGATGGCAGGCCAGCTGCCGTATTTCGAAGTGCGCACCAGCCAGGGGCAGTGCCACCGCTTGCAACTGCAAGCAGGCGGACGGGCGCAATGGTGCCGTCAGGAGGGCTGCTGTGTCTGAATTGCGCGGAAAACCTGCTGGCTTCAGCTTGCTGGAAGTGCTGCTGACCTTGTTCATCCTGTCCTTCGCCTTGCTGCCGCTATCTGCCATAGTGGCCAACAGCCTGCAGCAGGTGAGGGGCAGCGATGCCGCCAGCCGTCTGCTGCTGGCTGCCAGCAATCTGGCCGAGGCACGACAGCTGGAAACCGTCCGGCAGGGTAAGGCCGGGCCATTGGAGACTGTCGCCACGGAGGCCTTGCAACACACGGTTCAAACCATGTGGCCGGATCAATCCCCCTTGCTTGATCTCACGTGCCGTGAACCCGGCGGGCTTCCCGTTGCGGCTGCGGACTGTGCTGCTCCTGCACAGTTGTGGCTGCATCTGACCCTTGCCTCCGGGCAGCGCTGGCAGTTGCCCGTGGATTAGCCGCTGTGAGCGTCATGCGTGGGTTCTCCTTGCTGGAACTGCTGCTGAGCATGACGCTGGGCCTGATGTTATGCGCCTTGCTGTTACCGGTGCTGCAAGAGAGCTTGCATAGCCAGCGTTTTGCACTGAACCAGCTGGATGCCCAGCAGGAAGCCCGCTTTGTCTTGCAGCAACTGGGGAGGGACATCCGCATGGCCGGGAGTTTTGGCTGTGCCGGTCCGGCCCAGTGGCCTGTCGGGCAGGAGCCTGCCATGCCACGGCCAGAAAATGGCAGCCTGGCGCTGCGCTATGCCGATGCGGGAGTGGCTGTCATGCCCGTTGTTGCCGAGGCGGGCGGGCCGGGGTTACGCCTGCTGCAAGCACCTCCGCCATGGCTGCCGGGGCAGGCCCTGTTATTGAGCAGTTGCCACCATATCGACCGGCTGGTGCTGGGGGAGCAAGCCTGGCTGGAAACCGAGGGCGAAACGGTATGGCTGCGGCTACCGCCACATCACCCGGTGTGGCAAAACCTGAAACGCCATCACCTGTTGTCGCTGGAGCTGCAGCCCCTGCGTCAGCTGCGTTATGACTGGCAGACACCCGGCAGCCTGTGGTGGCAGCTGGATAATGACCCGCCACAGCGCCTGAGCGATGACCTTGCCGACCTGACAGTGCAGGCGAGGCCAGCAACTGACTGTTCCAACGGGCTGCGACGCTGGTGGTGGACGGTACAACTGGCCATGCAAGGTGGCAGCTTGCCCGCATACCAGATGCAGCTGGCCAGCCGCATGGGGGCCGCATGTTGAGCCGGCACCATCTGAAGCAGCGTGGAGTGGTGCTACTGACGGCCTTGTTGTGGCTGATGCTGCTGACCGTTGTCGCGCTCGGCGTCGGGCGCTTGTTGCGTGATGAACAGCGCATCGGCAGCAATCTGGATGATGCACAGCTGGCCTTCCGTCTGGCAGAAACCGCATTGCAAGCGGGAGAGGCGGCATTGCCTGGTCTGCCGCAACTGGCACGGCTGGGCGCAATGCCGGCGGTGGAACTGAATGGGCCGACTTCTCCCTTTACCCTGACTTGCCGCCAGCCGCGTAATCCTCCGCCCTGGCAGCAGGGTTTGTGCTTGTCCGCCGCGCTGGCCGGTCAGGCATATCCGGCACCGTGGCAACAGCGCGATACCGCCGGCCTGGAGCTACTTCATCCCTGTGGCGCTGCCCGGCGCGTGACATTGCAACCGCAATCCAGTGGCCATTACTGCCCGGGCGTGGCACCCGGGCCATGGTATTGGGCCGACCCGCACTATCTGATCGAGTTGCTTGACCCGCGTTACCCCGCCCCGGATGGCAGCGGGCTGTTATTCCGTGTCACCGCGCGTGGCTGGGGAAAACAGGCCGGCAGCGTGGTCACGCTGCAAAGCCATGTCCTGCTGGAGCCAGCGGGCGGGCAGGAGCGTCCGTGGCGGCGACTGTCATGGAGGCTACTGCCATGAGTCGGCGCAAACGGGGTTTCAGCCTGATCGAGCTATTGATGGCACTGGCCTTGCTATCCCTGCTGTTGGGGCTGGCGGTTCCGCTGATGCGCGGCCATGTGGTGAAGGTGCGGCAGGCCGAGGCCCGGGTGGCCTTGTTGCGGGCCAGCCATTTCATGGCGCAATGGCGCAGCCAGCATGGTCGTTACACGCAGGGTTCGGGCCATTGGCCACCATTGCCGGTCAGCGAAACCACGCATTATCAACTGGCATTCGGCGCGCAGGATGGCAATGCCCGTGCCGACAGCTTCCAGCTCCGTGCTGTCCCCAAGCCGGATTACCTGTGGCTGGGGCCGGAAATACTGGTGCTGGATCAGGACGGCAATATCCGGCTGTGCGCCAACAATGCCGAGGGGAAATTGCGCTGCCGGGTGGATTAGCCGGTCAGGTGTGAATACAAGAAAAAGCCCGCGGGCGCGGGCTTTGGTGCTGCATTCCGGCTGTTAATGCGCGCCGCTGTCGGCGGCACCGCTGGAGGTGAATGGTGGTCGGGCAAACCATACCAGTGCAATCAGCGCGACAAACATGATGCCGAACAGCCAGAACACCTCGTTCACACCAATCAGCGAGCCCTGACGGGTAATCTGCATGGCGGTGTAGGCCTGTTGCTGGCTGGTGGACATGCCGGTGCTCTCCAGCAGGCGGAACCACAGCAGGCTGGCCTGATCGTACAGCGTCACATGCTGGGTCAGCTGGGCGTGGTGCAGGGCTTCGCGCCGGTCCCACAGCGTGGTGGTGATGGAGGTACCGATACTGCCGGCCAGAATACGCAGGAAGTTGGACAGGCTGGAGGCGCTGGCAATCTGGTTCGGACGCAGGCCGGACAGGGTGATGGTGGTCAGCGGCATGAAGAAGCAGGCCACGCCGATGCCCTGGATGAACTGCGGCCACACCACGTAGGCAAAGTCCATTTCCGGGTTGAAAGTGCTGCGCCAGAAAAAGCAGGCGGCATAGACGCTGAAGCTGATGGTGACCAGCCAGCGCATGTCCAGCCGGTGTGCATTCTTGCCGATGATGGGCGACAGGAATACCGGCAGGATGCCGATGGGCGCAGCCGCGAGGCCTGCCCAGGTGGCGGTGTAGCCCATCTGGGTTTGCAGCATCAAGGGCAGTAGCACCACCGCGCCGAAATACAGCATGAAGCCCAGGCTGATGGCCACGGTGCCCACGGTGAAATTGCGTTTGGCAAACAGGGTAAGGTCGACAATGGGGTGCTCTTCACCCAGCTCCCAGATCACCAGATAGATCAGCGATACGGCCGAGACAATGGCCAGCACCACGATTTCGGTGGAGTTGAACCAGTCCAGCTCCTTGCCGCGGTCCAGCATCATCTGCAGCGCACCCACGCCCACCACCAGCAAGGCCAGGCCCAGCTTGTCGATGGGCAGGTTGATGATGTCGCTTTCCCGCTGCTTGAGGATTTTCCAGCTGATGAAGGCGGCGGCCAGTCCCACCGGGACGTTGATGAAGAAAATCCAGCCCCAGTGCCAGTTGTCGCTGATCACCCCGCCCAGAATCGGGCCGAATACCGGGGCCACAATCACCGTCATCGCCCATAGCGCCAGCGCCAGCCCCTTTTTGGCGGGTGGGTAGCAGGCCATCAGCAGGCTTTGCGACAGCGGAATCATCGGCCCGGCCACCGCGCCTTGCAGCACGCGGAACAGGATGAGCATTTCCAGGCTGTTGGCCATGCCGCACATCCAGGAGGTGAGCACGAACAGCAGGGTGGAAATGGTGAACAGCTTCACTTCGCCAATCTGCTTGGCCAGCCAGCCGGTCAGCGGTACGGCAATGGCGTTGGCCACGCCGAACGAGGTAATGACCCAGGTGCCCTGGCTGGTGGCCGCGCCCAGATTGCCGGAAATGGTGGGCAACGCGACGTTGGCAATGGTGGTGTCCAGCACTTGCATGAACACCGACATCGACAGCGCCAGCGTGATCCACACCAGGCGCGAGCCGGTCAGTGGTGGATGATTCATCAGGGAAAGTCCTCAAGACGGCAGCGGCAGCGGCATGACAGACGCCGCTGCTGCATGCCGGGAATTACTGGGCGTTGGCAGCCAGCAGGCTGGCGACCAGATCGTCTGCCTGTTTCAGGTCCGGGGTGAGGGCGCGGGTTTCCTGCACCGGGTTGTCACGTGCGCTTTGCGCCAGCGTCGGACCATCCTGCTTGCTGGTGTCCACCACGGCATCCACCGACAGGCCGACGCGCAGCGGGTGTTCCTTCAGCTGCTTCGGGTCCAGCTGGATGCGTACCGGCACACGCTGTACCACCTTGATCCAGTTGCCGGTGGCGTTCTGTGCCGGCAACAGCGAGAAGGCGCTGCCAGTACCGGCGGACAGGCCTTGCACCTTGCCGTGATAGCTCACCTTGCTGCCGTACACGTCGGCAGTCAGTTCCACGTCCTGGCCGATGCGGATCTTGGCCAGTTGTACTTCCTTGAAGTTGGCATCCACCCATACGCTGTCCAGCGGTACCACCACCATCAGCGGCGTACCGGTGGCCACGCGCTGGCCTACCTGCACATTGCGACGGGCCACATAGCCTGATACCGGCGCCTTCACCTCGGTACGCTGCAGGGCCAGCCAGGCTTCTTTCAGCTTGCTGGCTGCGCGTTGCACATTCGGCTGCTTGGCCAGCACATCCTTGCCCACCAGCGCATTGGTGGCCTTGGCCTGCTCGCGGACGGCGTCCAGCGCGGCCTGAGCGGTTTTCACCGCATCACGGGCGTGGCCCAGTTCTTCGGCCGACATGGCGTCGGTACCGGCCAGGGTTTCGCGGCGCTTGAGGTCGGACTGGGCGCGGCCCAGCTCGGCTTCGCGCTGTGCCACCTGGGCGGCCAGCTGCTGGGTGCTGGTCATCAACTGGCGGGTTTCGCGCACGGTTTGCACGAATTCATTGCGGGCGCGTTCAAACGCCAGCTTGGCATCGCTGTTGTCAAACGCCACCACGGTCTGGCCGCTGTTGACGCGGTCGGTGTCTTCGGCGCTGATCTTCACCACGGTACCTGCCACTTCCGGGGTCAGCTGCACCATGTGTCCGGCCACATAGGCGTCATCGGTGCTTTCCTGATGGCTGAGCACCAGTCCCCAATAGACACCGTAGCCGATGGCCAGCGCGGCAATCAGGCCGGTGGCAACAAAAAGGTTGCGTTTGCGGCTTTTCGCCGTCTCGATCTGCTTATCCATGATGGGTGTCCTTAGCGGGCTTGTTGGGTGGTTTCACTGGTGGCGAAGCCCCCGCCCAGTGCAGTGTTCAGATTGGCCCAGGCCATGCGGTTGGCGGCGGTGGCGTCGACCTTGCCGGCTTGCTGGTTCAGGTCGGCTTCTTCGGCCTGCAGTACGGCCAGCTTGTCCACCAGCCCGGCCTTGAAGCGCAGCACGGTGCTGTCGGATGCCTTGCGGCTCAACTGGGTGGCCTGGTGGGCATCAGACAGCTGGCTGGCGGTTTTTTGCCAGGTGGACAGGCTGTCGGCGGCATCGCGCAGGGCAAACAGTACGGTCTGGTTGTAGTTTTCCACCGCGATGTCGTAGCGGGCGCGGGTGGAGGCCAGATTGGCCTGCAAGGCACCGGCAGTGAAGATGGGCAGGTGAATGGCCGGGGTGATGCCTACCACCTTGGAGCCGGCCTTGAACAGGTCACCCGTTTCCAGTGCCGACTGGCCGATGAAGGCCGACAGCGACACATTGGGGTAGAACTCGGCTTTGGCTGCCTTGACAGACGCATTCATCGCTTCCACGCGGGCGCGCTGGGCCACGATGTCCGGCCGCTGGCTGAGCATGTCCAGGGTGAGTGCGGCATCGGGCATGGCTGGGGCCGGTTTCAATGCCGGTGGCTGCAAGCCATCCAGGGCGTGCGGCGGCTGGCCGCTCAAGGCTGCCAGTGCATGACGGGCGTGGTCGGCCTGGTCGGCCAGTGCGCTGTCCTGCTGGCTCAGTTGCTTGAGGCGGATTTCTGCCTGACGCAGGCTGTCGCCCGGCAGCAGGCCGGCGTTGACACGGGCACGGGTCAGCGCCAGCTGGCTTTGTGCCAGTTGCTGGCGGGCCTTGAGCAGCCTGGCCTGGGCCGTAATGCGTTGCAGTTCGGTGTATTGCGCAATCACCGCCTGGGTCAGGGTCAGCCGGGCTTGCTGGGCTTCCAGCGCCACAGCCTGCTGATTGCCAATGGCAGCCTGCACGGCGGCGCGGTTCTTGCCCCAGAAGTCGATTTCCCAGCTGGCACCCAGCGACAGGGTGTAAACGTCGTAGTAGTTGCCGCCGATGGGGGCGGGCAGCAGGCCGTACAGCGAGTAGCGTTCGCGGTCGACGCTGGCATTGGCGGCCACTTGCAGGCCGTCCTTGCTTTCGGCCATGCCGATGGCACTGCGTGCCTCACGCAGGCGGGCATCCGCCACTTTCAGGCTGGGAGATTGTTGCAAAGCCGTCTTGATGAGCTGGTCCAGCTGCGGGTCGGCCAGTTGTTGCCACCAGCCGGCGTGCACCTGGCTGCCTGCACGGGCAGGGTCCAGCTGCAGCTGGCTGGCCGTCAGCGGTGTGGCCGGGTTGTTTTCCTCGCCGAAGCTGGCGCAACCGCCCAGCATGGCGGTCAGCATCAACACGCCGGCAGTCTGCTGCCAATTGGGTTTATTCACCTTGTGGGTCTCCAGATTCCATCGTGATGCTTAGTGAAGTGATAGTCACGCACGTTATTATTTGGGCAAAAAACAGGGCGTCTGCCCTGCTTATCCACCCAGTTTGGCCAACAGCTTGCGCATCAGTTGTTCCATCAACTGCATTTCTTCCTGATCAAAGTCTTGCCACAGCGCGCGATGACTGGCGCGGGATACCGGCAGCAGTTTTTCCACCAGCTCCAGCCCGGCCGCGGTCAGTTCCAGGCCTATCTTGCGGCGGTCTTCCTCACAGGGAATCCGCGTGGCCCAGCCGTTGCGTACCAGTTCGTCCACGATGCGGGTGGCGTTGGTGCGCGAGGAATCCAGCGTGTCGCTGATGTCAGACGGAAACAAAGTCTGATGCGGGCAGGAGTACATGGCCAGCAAGGACATCCACAGCGATTCGTTCAGGCCGTATTCCTTCATGTCCTCATTCAGATGACAGGTCAGGCGCGGCAGGATGTGGTAGTACAGCCGCGTAAGGATGACTTCCTGACGCGGCACACCGGGGAAGCGGGCTTCTATCCGGTCCACAGCCTGTTCCAGATGATGGAATGATTTGTTCATCCCGGCATTTTAGTAACATGAGTTACTATTTTTCAAGTGATTATTTGTATCAAAGTAATTTCACTACCGTGCACTGTCGTGCAGACATGACAACGCCAGGCAAGGGCCTGGCGTAGCGTGGGGTGCGCAGCAGGATGCGCGGTGTTGATGCGGTCAGTGTTGCAACAAGGCCAATACCTTTTCCGGCGGACGGCCAAGCACGGCCATGGTGTCGCTGACGGCAATGGGGCGCTCGATCAGCATGGGGTTATCCACCATGGTTTCAATCAGCGAGTCCCGCTCCAGCGTGATGTCGTCCAGACAGAGGGTTTCGTATTCCTCTTCCTTGGTGCGTAGCAGGTCACGCGGTTCCAGCTGCAGCAGGGTGAGGATGTGGTCCAGCTCGGCTGCGGTGGGCGGGTGTTTCAGGTATTCGATGACTTCCACTTCGGCCCCGGCTTCTTGCAGCAGGGCCAGCGCCTCGCGCGATTTGGAGCAGCGCGGGTTGTGATACAGACGGATCATGGTGGGTCTCCCTTTTGGTTCTGGTGGGGTGGGATGAAGGGCTGCCACACCGGCCTGGCCGGGCAGTGACTTCCATCTTAGACAGAAAACTTTTTCTTTGTGTAGCGGCAATGACATCCGGTGTTGCCGCTTGTCTGCGCGGCGCATTCTCGCTCAGCAGGCGCACCGCGCCAAGGGTTTGGCTTTTGCCGGCACCCGGCGGTAACATGTGCCGCCCCCTCCGCCCTTGATCGGATTTTCATGTCGCATTCCGCGCGCAGCCATTTTGGCTTGGCCATGTTGCTGGCGGCCCTGTCCACCCTCGGCCCCTTCTCGATTGATACTTTCCTGCCGGCCATGCAGGCCATTGGCCATTCGCTGTCGGCAACGCCCTTGCAGATGCAACAGGCGCTGACGGTTTATCTGCTGTGCTATGCGGTGATGATGCTGTGGCACGGTTCGATTTCCGACGCCGTCGGCCGTCGGCCGGTGGTGCTGGTCACCACCTTGCTGTTCAGTCTGGCTTCGCTGGGTTGTGCGCTGGCACCGTCGCTGGGCTGGCTGCTGCTGTGCCGTGGCTTGCAGGGTTTGTGTGGTGGCGCGGGGCTGGTGGTGGGGCGGGCCATCATCCGCGACAAGCTGGACGGCGCGGCGGCGCAGCGGCTGATGTCGCAGGTAACCATGCTGTTTTCCCTGTCCCCGGCCATTGCACCGGTGGTGGGGGGCTGGCTGTTCGGGGCTTTTGGCTGGCATTCCATTTTCGTGTTCATGGCGCTGATCGGCCTCGCGCTGTTCGTGATGAGCTGGTTTGCGCTGGATGAAACCCATCATGCCCACCTGCGTACCCCGCTGGCCTGGCGCTCCTTGCTGCGCAACTATCTGGAAGTGCTGGGCAAGCGCGATTTCCAGCTGCTGGCAGCGGCGGTGTCCTGCAATTTTGCCGGCTTCTTCCTGTACATTCCGTCGGCGCCGGTATTCCTGATGCAGCATTTGCATTTGCGGCCCGACCAATTCTTGTGGATGTTCGGCCCGGCGGTGTCCGGCATCATGTTCGGCGCATTTCTGTCCGGCAAGATGGCCGGGCGGCGCAGCGCGCGTGAAATCGTCACGCTGGGTTATGTGCTGATGTTTGTCGCTGCGGGGGCCAACCTGGCCTACAACCTGCTGGTGGCAGAGGCGGCCATGCCCTGGGCGGTATTGCCGCTGGCGCTGTACACCACCGGCATGTCGCTGGCTGCACCGTCCATCACGCTCAACCTGATGGACCAGTTTCCGGCGCTGCGTGGCACGGTGTCGTCCTTGCAGGGCTTTTTGCAGACCATGCTGTCCAGCATCGTGGCCGGGGTGATTGCGCCGCTGGTATGGGGCAGCACGCTCAGCCTGGCCTGTTGCATGGCCGTATTTCTGGTATTGGGCTGCCTGTTTCGCACCGCGTATCGCCGTCGGCTGGCGCGTCTGCCTGCCTGAGGCTGCCGTCGGGCTCAGGCCTGCTTCGTTGCGGAGCGACCCTGTTGTAAATTCTGCATACTGAGTAGGGTTTTTCCGGAATTTATCAATAATTTTCCCGGAGAGTGCCAGTTAGTGGATTGCGAAAGAGAATGATTCGCATATAAAATGCGAAAAATTATCATTCTCCTGCAGCCCTCCGTAGCGACTTCCGCTGCCCGCTGCTTTGCATAAAGGGTAACTCATGCGCTCCACCATCAGCACCGTTTTGCTGGCTTCCGCCGCCCTGACCCTGAGCGCCGTGGCTGCGGCCAAGGAATATCCGATTGGCAAGCCTGCCATCAAGAACGGCATGGAAATCGGTGCGGTTTACCTGCAACCCACCAAGATGGAACCGGAAGGCATGATGCGCAAGGCGGAGGAATCCGACGTGCATCTGGAAGCCGACATCCATGCAGTGAAGAACAACCCCAACGGTTTTGAAGAAGGCGCCTGGATGCCTTACCTGATGGTCAAGTACGAGCTGACCAAGGTGGGTGGCAAGGGCAGCATCAAGGGCGACATGATGCCGATGGTGGCCAATGACGGCCCGCACTACGGCGACAACGTGAAGCTGCAAGGCCCGGGCAAGTACAAGCTGAAGCTGACCATCCTGCCGCCGTCGGAAAACCCGCACGCCCACTTTGGCCGCCATGTTGACAAGGAAACCGGCGTGGGCCCGTGGTACAAGCCGTTTGAGGTGAACTACGAATTTACCTATGCCGGCATCGGCAAGAAGGGTGGCTACTAAGCCGCTGCCTGAACAGGCATGGCGCGAATGAGAATCTAAACGCAAACCATTCCTGTTGGAGTATCATAAGAAACAGCGCTGCTTGTTTTAAGTTGGCGCTGTTTTTCATTCAGAGGTTGCACATGAAAGTTGCGATGTTTCTGGCGGCAGCTCTGCTGTCGATGACGGCACTGGCCGATGATATGCCCACCTACAAGCTGGAACTGAAGGACGGTGTGCTCAAGCCCGCCCGCCTGCAGGTGCCGGTCAATACCAAGTTCCGTCTGGAAGTAAGCAATACCGGCAAGACGCCGGCCGAATTCGAAAGCACCCAGCTGCGCAAGGAAAAGGTGCTGGCACCGGGCGTAACGTCCTCGGTGATCATCCTGCCGCTGAGCGCTGGCGAGTACAAATTCTTTGACGATTTCCATACGGCTACCGGACAAGGCGTGATTGTCGCCAAGTAAGCCGACTGGTTTGAGAGGACGCAAGTAATGGGTCAGGTGCTGTTCATTGTCTGGCGCGAAAGCGTGGAAGCCTTGCTGGTGGTGGGTATCCTGAATGCCTGGATGAACCAGAACCCGCAAGGCCGCGCCGGGAAACCCTATTTGTGGGGTGGTGTGGCGCTGGGGATTGCGCTGGCGGTATTGCTGGCGGTGGCGCTGTTTTCTGCCAGCACCCTGATGGCTGGCTCGCAGGATGTGTTCCAGACCGTCATGGAGTTCATGGCTTCCGGCCTGATCGTGCAGATGGTGTTGTGGATGCGCGAGCATGGCCGCACGCTGAAAAAAGAGCTGGAATCCGGCCTGGCCGATAATGCCAGCACAGCCAACTGGTGGGGTGTCACTACGCTGGTGGCCATTGCCGTGGCCCGCGAGGGCAGCGAAACCGTGGTGTTCCTGTACGGCATGCTGGGCAGTGCCGACGGCCAGACACTGCTGCACATGAGTGGCGCGGCCTTGATGGGCCTGGCGCTGGCTTTCCTCACCTTTTATGTATTGCAGCTGGGCGGCAAGGTGTTGTCCTGGCGCCTGTTCTTCCGCGTGACCGAAATCATGCTGCTGCTGCTGGGGGCGTCCTTGTTCCTGGCCGGGGTGGAAAAGCTGATTTCCATGGAAATCCTGCCTGCGCTGATCGACCCGCTGTGGGACAGCTCGGCGCTGCTGGATGACGCGACACCCGCTGGTGGCGTGGTTGCGTCGCTCACCGGCTATCGTGCCCACCCGGCACTGATGAGCCTGCTGGCTTATCTGGCGTTCTGGGCGGGAGTGTCCGGCCTGTTCTTCTGGCGCAAGCGTCGTCAGCCCGCATGAAACCGCAGTCTGATCACCGACGCCGGCCCGAACTGGTGCGCACCGTGTCTGGCGGATGTGGCAGCCATGCGCCCTTGGGATATGGCCGGTTGGCCGTGGTGGGCAACTGGCTGCGCGACCACGCAGCCACCCTGCGCCTGTTGCAGTGGCTGGTGGTGCTGGTGTATGCGGCGCTGCTGATCATCCCCGCCTGTCTGCCGCTGCCGGACGACAGTGCCCGCATCGTCAACAACCTCACCATCTTTGCCCAGTTTGTGTTCTGGGGCATCTGGTGGCCCTTCGTGCTGCTGTCCATGGTGCTGTTTGGCCGACTGTGGTGTGGCGTGCTCTGCCCGGAAGGCGCGCTCAGCGAATGGGCGGCCAAGAAGGGCCTGGGCCGGCCGATTCCGCGTTGGATGCGCTGGGACGGCTGGCCTTTTGTCGCCTTTGCCCTCACCACCCTGTACGGCCAGCTGGTCAGCGTTTACCAGTATCCCAAGGCGGCGTTGCTGGTGCTGGGCGGCTCCACCGTAGCCGCCATCGCCATCGGTCTGGTGTATACCCGTGGCAAACGCGCCTGGTGTCGCCATCTGTGCCCGGTGAACGGGGTGTTTGCCTTGCTCTCCAAACTGGCACCCATGCATTACAAGGTGGATGAGCAACGCTGGCAGGAATCCACCCGCCAGTCCGGCGTCATCCGCATCCAGGCGGTGGACTGCGCCCCCCTGCAGCCGCTACGCCATATGCAGGGCGGCAGTGGCTGTCATATGTGCGGCCGTTGCAGCGGTCACCGCGATGCCATCAGTCTGAGCCTGCGCTCTCCTGCTGAAGAAGTGGTGAAGGTGGCAGCCAAAGAGGCCAGTGCATGGCAGACGCTGTTGATTGTCTACGGCCTGCTGGGCATTGCCATGGGCGGTTTTCACTGGACGGCCAGCCCCTGGTTTGTCGACATGAAGCAGGCCGCCGCTGAATGGCTGGTGGACCACGACATCATGTGGCCGCTGGACACCAATGCGCCGTGGTGGCTGCTGACCCACTATCCGGACCACAACGACGTGTTTTCCTGGCTGGATGGCATGGCCATCATCGCCTACATGCTGGGTACCGCACTGGTGCTGGGCAGCGGCCTGTTGCTGGCGCTGGCCTGTGCGGTGCGTGTCGCCGGAGCATGGCGCAGCCAGCGTCTGCATCATCTGGCTCAGAGCCTGATTCCGCTGGCCGGTATCGGTGTGTTCCTGGGGCTGTCGGCGCTGACCGTCACCTTGCTCAAGGCCGAGGGTATTGCCACCGGCTGGGCCAATGATTTGCGTCTGGGCCTGCTGCTGCTGGCCAATGTCTGGTCGCTATGGCTGGCCACCGGCATCGTGCGGCAATGGCAGGCCGGCTGGCGCAGCGTGCCGGTACTGGCCTGCCTGCTGGCCGGCATGGCGCTGGTGGATGCCGCCTGGGGCTTCATGTTCTGGTGGTGGTAAACCGCTAATCCCGAATATTCACCCGAATAATCAACAGGCCGCTGTGAGCGGCTTGTTGATTATTGACAAATCCCTCTCGCTTCCTGGAAGTAAAGCGAGGCTTCCTTCTTCAATTGGCAGGGCAAGGGCGGGGGGATTGGGAATAGATGGAAGGCTGCGGAATAAAGCAGTTTGTCGGAAGGCCCGGCTTTGCCGGGTCCAATGCAACCGTGCCAAATAACTTTGTTTGCAGCCAAAACAGGGCGGTTTTACCGCCCTGTTTTGCGTCCGGATTCAGGCTGCTGCCTGTACCAGCACCGGTTGCAACACGCGGATGACTTCCTGCGGGTCGATGCCGATCAGGAAACCGCGCTTGCCGCCGTTGATATAGATGCGGGGCAGCTGGGCAATGCTGCTTTCCATATACACCGGCATCGGGTGGCGGGTGCCAAACGGGCTGGTGCCGCCCACCTGATAGCCGCTGTGCTTGTCGGCCGTTTTCGGGTCGCAGGGGTTGATCTTCTTCACGCCAATCTGCTTGGCCAGCATGCCGGTGCCCACTTCGCGGTCGCCATGCATCAGCACGATCAGCGGGTGCTTCTGTTCGTCTTCCATGATCAGGGTCTTCACCACGCAGTGCTCGTCCACGCCCAGTTCGCGTGCCGACACCGTGGTGCCACCCTTGTCCTCGTATTTGTACAGGTGCTCGCTGTATTCCACCTTGTGCTCGCGTAGTACGCGAATGGCCTGGGTGACCGGCGTTTTTTCCTTGGACATTTCCGTCTATCCGTTTACGGCAAAACGGTTACTTTAGTGGCTGTGGCGGTCAACTGCAAACCGGCTCACTTGTGGCATGCTGAGGTTTTCTGCAGGGAGCTGTCATGATTCTGGAAGCCGCCATGCTGCAAGTGAAAGCGGGGATGCAGCAGGAGTTCGAAACCGCCTTTGCCCAGGCGCAAATCATCATCGCCAGCATGCCGGGTTATCACTGGCACCAGTTGCAACGCTGTCTGGAAGTGGAAGGCAAATACCTGCTGCTGGTGGGCTGGGACAGCGTGGCCGCGCATGAGGAAGGTTTCCGCCAGTCTGCGGGCTATCAGGAATGGAAACGGCTGCTGCATCACTTTTATCAGCCGTTTCCGGTGGTGGAGCATTTCCAGCAGGTGTTGCCAGCTTAAGGCTGCCGCAGTCGCCGTACCAGCCGCCAGCCCAGCAGCACGGCCAGCACGCTGGCGTACAGCATGGGCTGGGTGAGGTCTTTCTTCACCAGCCACCAGTAGTGCAATACGCCCAGCAGCGCCACCGGGTAAACCAGCTGGTGCAGCTTGCCCCAGTTGCGTTTCAGCCGTTTCATCCAGCCCTGGGTGGAGGTGATGGCCAGCGGCGTCATCAGCAGCATGGCGGCAAAGCCCACGGTGATGAAGGGACGCTTGGCGATGTCGTGCAGCATGCCGGGCCAGTCAAAAAACTGGTCCAGCCACACATAGGTGGTTAAGTGCAGGCAGCCGTAAAAGAAGGCATACAGGCCCAGCATGCGGCGCAGACGCAGCGGCCAGCCCCAGCCGGATAGCTGGCGCAAGGGGCTGATGGCCAGGGTGATCAGCAGGAAGCTCAGCGTCCAGGTGCCGGTGGAGCGGGTGATGAACTCCACCGGATTGACGGCAGCGCCGGACAGCACAATCCACGCCGCACGGGCCAGTGGCAGCAGGCAGAGCACAAAGACCGCAATCTTCAGCCAGTTGAAGCGGGCAGGCTGGCGGGCGGCAGCAGGGTTTTTCATGCGCAGGGTCGTCATGTCAGAAGTTCTTGCGCAGGTCCATGCCACGGTACAGGCCGGCCACCTGATCGCCATAGCCGTTGAACATCAGCGTCTTGCGCTTGAGGAATTCGCCAATGCGCCGCTCGCTGGCCTGGCTCCAGCGCGGGTGGTCCACTTCCGGGTTTACATTGGAATAGAAGCCGTACTCGTGGGCATTGGCCATATTCCAGCTGGTGGCGGGCATTTGCTCTTGCAGATGGATGCGCACGATGGACTTGATGCTCTTGAAACCGTATTTCCACGGCACCACCAGCCGGATGGGCGCGCCGTTCTGGTTGGGCAGCACATCGTTGTACAGGCCGACAGCCAGGATGGTGAGTGGATGCATGGCTTCATCCATGCGCAGGCCCTCGCGGTAAGGCCAGTCCAGTACGCGGCTGCGCTGACCGGGCATCTCGGATGGGCGTTGCAGGGTTTCGAAGGCCACGTATTTGGCGCGCGAGTTGGGGGCGACTTGTTTGAGCAGGCTGGAGAGCGGAAAGCCTATCCACGGAATCACCATGCTCCAGCCTTCCACGCAGCGCAGGCGGTAAATGCGTTCTTCCAGCGGCTGCTTCAGCAGTTCTTCGATGCCAAAGCTGCGCGGCCTGCCCACTTCACCATCCACCACCACATTCCACGGCCGGGTTTTCAAGGACCCGGCGTACATGGCCGGTTCGCTCTTGTCAGTGCCGAACTCGTAGTAGTTGTTGTAGCTGCTGATGTCTTTCAGGCTGTTGGGCTTGTCGCTGGTGGACAGCGGGCTTTTCTTGCTGGCCAGTGCGGCCAGGGTTTCACCGGACAGCAGCAGGCCGGCACTACCCAGCATGAACTGGCGGCGGTTGAAATATACGCCTTCGGGGGTAATTTCCGAAGGCTGGATGTCGGCGGGTTTCTTGATGAGCATGATGGTTTCTCCAGTGCTGTGCTTCTTTGTCGCAGCAACAGGGAGAATCTGACATGCAATCTTTACGATTGTTCTGGCTGGTTTGATAGCCAATGGCTAATTTGTGTTAAGCCGCGGGTCCTTAAGGGAAGGAAGCTGCGCTCAGGCCGCCAGTGCCGACCAGCACCGCCCCAGTGCGCTGCCCTGGCCACCATCGCGCGCCAGCAACTGGCCAATGGCTTGCAGGGCAGTCCAGCGCGGGCCACACCAGTCCGGCGCAATCAGGGTAGGGGCCTGCGCGGTGGCGGAAATGCGGTGGAACACCACCTCCGGCGGGGTATGACGAATCAGGGAAGCGGCCAGGTGGGCGTAATCGTCCAGCGCCATGGCGGATACTTCACCACGCTGGTGCTGGGCGGCCATGCGGCTGCCACGCACTATCATCAGCGGATGCAGCTTCAGGCCCTGTACTCCGATTTCCAGCACGGTTTCCAGCGTGGCATGCACATCGGCGGCATCTTCACCGGGCAGACCGGCAATCAGGTGGGTACAGACCTTGAGCCCATGCTGCTGGGCGCGGCGCACTGCATCGCGGTAATCGGCCAGGGTGTGGCCGCGCAGGATGCGACGCTGGGTGTGGTCGTGCGCGGTCTGTAGGCCCAGCTCCAGCCACACTTCCTTGCCCGTGGCCTGGTAGGACGCGAGCAGTTCCAGCGCGCTGTCCGGCACGCAGTCCGGCCGGGTGCCCACGCACAGGCCAACCACATCGGCGCTGGCCGTGGCCTCGTCATATAGCTCTCGCAGGCGGCTGACTTCGGCGTAGGTGCTGGTGTAGGCCTGAAAATAGGCCAGATAACGGCGCGCACGGTCGGTTTTGTCCTTTTCGCGGGCAATCTGGCCGCTGATGGACAGTTCGGCGGCATCGCGGCCAAAGCTTTTGACATTGCAGAAGGTGCAGCCACCACGGCCCAGCGTGCCGTCGCGGTTGGGGCAGGTAAAGTCGCCGGCCAGTGACAGCTTGTGTACGGCCTGGCCGTGGCGGCGCTTGAGATAGTGACCGAAGGTATGCAGGTGAGCGGTAAGGTCCATGGGGCAGAACGACAGCGTGCGGCAGAAAAGCACATAGCCTAGGCCGTTTGCCCTTGCCAGACCCTGTGCCACATCAAGGCTTGGGCTCAGAGCTGGTGAAAACCCAGCCAGTACAGCAGCACGAAGATGGCTGATGCCGCCAGCAGGGCGGTGGCCAGCGTGGTGATGAATTCGCGCAGGCTGGCCCGCTGACGCCGGTCCAGCAGCCAGCGTGCGATGGCGTACAGCACGGCAAACAGCAGCAACAGGCGGAACAGGCGACCGATCATGGCAGGGACGGGGTAAGAAAACCGGGCCGATTATGCGGTGCATGCGAAACGGTAGCAAGCAAGGCTATGGATATAATCGGCCAGACAGGCGATGATAGCAGCCGTAGCCTACAGGAGGCTCCGCACCGAGAATGGCCAGCAAGGCCGCCGGCGGGGCAATAATCAATAGAGGCCTTTTTTGTTATGTCTGATCTGACAAGGTCCGTCGGCATCGTACAGGCGCAGACAGCGGTATTCGATACCCCGCTGCAGCTGGCCAGCGGTGCCGTACTGCCTGATTACCAGCTGTGTTTTGAAACCTATGGCACGCTCAATGCCGCGCGCAGCAATGCCATCCTGATCTGCCATGCGCTGTCCGGCCACCATCATGTGGCGGGGCGTTACACGCCGGAAGATAAGGCGGCAGGCTGGTGGGACAATATGGTGGGGCCGGGCAAACCCATCGATACCGACCGCTTCTTTGTGGTGGGCCTGAACAATCTGGGCGGCTGCCACGGCAGCACCGGCCCGTCCTCCATCAACCCGGCCACCGGCCAGCCCTGGGGGTCTTCCTTCCCGGTGGTGACGGTGCCGGACTGGGTGCGTTCGCAAGCGCGGCTGGCCGACCGGCTGGGCATAGACCGCTGGGCCGCCATCATCGGTGGCAGCCTGGGCGGCATGCAGACCCTGCAATGGAGCATCGATTACCCGGAACGGGTGGCACATGCGCTAGTGATTGCGTCTGCACCCAAGCTGTCGGCACAGAACATTGCTTTCAACGACGTGGCCCGTCAGGCCATCCTTACCGACCCGGATTTCCACGGCGGCGACTACTACGCCCACGATGCCATTCCGCGTCGCGGCCTGCGGCTGGCGCGCATGCTGGGCCATATCACCTATCTGTCCGATGACGGCATGGGCGAGAAATTCGGCCGCATGCTCAAAAGCGGTGATTACCAGTTTGGTTACGAGGTGGAATTCGAAATCGAATCCTACCTGCGTTATCAGGGCGACAAGTTCTCTGATTATTTCGACGCCAATACCTATCTGCTGATGACCAAGGCACTGGATTACTTCGACCCGGCCAAGGACCTGAACGACGACCTGGTGGCGGCGCTGAAAAAAGCCAGCGCCCGTTTCATGGTGGCCAGCTTTACCTCGGACTGGCGTTTCTCGCCGGAACGCTCGCGCGAAATCGTCAAGGCGCTGGTGGCGGCGGACAAAGAGGTGGTGTACGGCGAAATCGAGTCGGTCCACGGTCACGATGCCTTCCTGATGCTGGATGAACCCTATGTCAACCTGATGCGCGCCTACCTCAACCGCGTGGCCGAGGAGGTGAACGCATGAGCGCTGCCAACACTTTGCGGGCCGACCTGCAACTGATTGCCGACTGGGTGGCCCCTGCCAGCCGGGTGCTGGACCTGGGCTGCGGCGATGGTGCGCTGCTGTCCTGGCTGAACCGCAACAAGGCCGTGCGTGGCTATGGCGTGGACTTTGACGTCAACAATGTGGTGCGCTGTGTGCAAGCCGGCGTCAACGCGATCCAGGGCAACCTGGAAACCGGTCTGGCCGAGTTTGAAGACCAGCGTTTCGACCATGTGGTGTTGTCGCAAACCATTCAGGCCATGCACAATACCGAGCAGATTCTGGTGGAAATGCTGCGCGTGGGCCGCGAGGCCATCGTCACCTTCCCCAATTTCGGCTACTGGGAAAACCGCTGGCAGATCCTGCAAGGTCATATGCCGGTGTCGGAAACCATCCCTTACCAGTGGTACAACACGCCGAACATCCATTGGTGCATGCTGGGGGATTTCGAAGCGCTGTGCGCCAAAAACGGCATCCGCGTGCTGGAGCGGGTGGTGATGAACGAGGCAAAGCGCATTCACTTCCTGCCCAATCTGCGCGGCAGCCTGGCGTTTTACCGGGTTGCCCGGCAAACGGCCTGATGATTGATGACTAACAAAGGCGGCTGCTGGCCGCCTTTTTGCATTGGCGGCCCATGCCGCAAGGATAAATGACGCATTCTTCCGTACATTGGCGCGAGGCCATCTGGTCGCGCCGCATGCTGATCTGCATTGCCACCGGCTTCAGCTCCGGCCTGCCGCTGTATATGCTGATCAATCTGCTGCCGGCCTGGCTGCGCAGCGAAGGAGTGAATCTCAAGGCCATCGGCCTGTTTGCCCTGATCGGCCTGCCCTATACCTGGAAATTCCTGTGGTCGCCGCTGCTGGACCGCTTTGTCCCGCCATTGTTGGGACGGCGTCGTGGCTGGATGCTGCTCAGCCAGCTGGCCTTGCTCATCAGCATGGCCCTGTTCGGTCTGTTCAATCCACAGCTGCAATTACAGCAGATTGCCGCACTGGCGGCGGTGGTGGCGTTTTTCTCGGCCAGTCAGGATATCGTGCTGGACGCTTATCGCCGCGAGCTGCTGCCCGAAGCCGAGCTGGGGCTGGGCAACTCGGTGCATATCAATGCCTACCGACTGGCCGGCCTGGTGCCCGGTGCCCTGTCGCTGATTCTGGCCGACCACACCAGTTGGGCCAATGTGTTCGTCATCACTGCGCTGTTCATGCTGCCGGGGCTGCTCATGACCCTGCTGGTGTCCGAGCCCAGGCTGGCTGGTACACCACCCAAAACCCTGCGCGAAGCCGTGGTGGAGCCGTTTCATGAGTTCATCCACCGCCAGGGCTGGCACAGCGCCGCCACCATTCTGGGTTTCATCTTCCTGTACAAGCTGGGCGACAGCATGGCCACCGCACTGGCCACGCCGTTTTACCTGGACATGGGCTTTGCCAAATCGGATATCGGCCTGGTGGCCAAAAACGCCGGGCTGTGGCCGGCGGTGATTGGTGGATTGCTTGGCGGAGTGTGGATGCTCAAGCTGGGCATCAACCGCGCCCTGTGGCTGTTTGGCGTGGTGCAGGTATTGTCGATTCTGGGCTTCGCCTGGCTGGCCAGCTATGGCCATTTTCAGCAGATCGGACCTGTCCAGTTAGGCCAGCTGGCGCTGGTGATCGGTTTTGAAGCGCTGGGCGTGGGCCTGGGCACAGCGGCCTTTGTGGCCTTCATCGCCCGCACCACCCATCCGGCTTATACCGCCACCCAGTTTGCCCTGTTTACGAGCCTGTCGGCGGTGCCACGCACCTTCGCCAACGCGGCGACCGGCTATATTGTGAATGATCTGGGCTGGATGGGGTTTTTCCTGCTGTGCACCCTGCTGGCCTTGCCAGGCATGTTGTTGCTGCTGAAAGTGGCCCCGTGGCACGGGAATGATCAGAACGGAGAGACTGCATGAAGGCAACTGTTATCCTGTTGAGTCTGCTCAGCCTGCCAGTGCTGGCTGCGCCGGGGCCGGAAGCCATGCCGGAACCAGCCGTGCCAGCCGCAGGCAACACCGTGGTTTTGCAAAAGGTGGATTACCAATGCGCGGCCCAGCGCGTGGTCAGCGTGGAATATCCGCAGGCAGAAGTAGAGGACGTGGTGCCCATCCGCATCAGCTGGCATGGTCGCCATTACCGGCTGGTACGGGTCAGCAGTGCCAGTGGCGCGCGCTATGCCAGCCAGCAGCTGGTGTGGTGGAACAAGGGCGAGCAGGCGGTATTGCTGACCCGCGGCGGGCGCACGCTGGCACGGGATTGCCAGCCGCTGCTAACCGCTACCACGGCACCGGTCCTTACCCCGGCAGCACCATGAAAAAACCGGCCATCAAGGCCGGTTTTGCTTTGTGCTGCGTGACTCAGGCTTTTTTACGGTGCAGGTCGGGCAGCAGCACGGTGATGATGCCCAGCAGCGGCAGGTAGGCGCACAGCTGGTACACGGTTTCGATGCCGTAGTGGTCGGCCACCTTGCCCAGTACCGCAGCGCCGATGCCGCCAATACCGAAGGCAAAGCCGAAGAACAGCCCGGACACCATGCCCACCTTGCCCGGCACCAGCTCCTGTGCATAGACCAGGATGGCAGAGAAGGCCGAAGCCAGGATGAAGCCGATGATGAAGGACAGCACGCTGGTCCAGAACAGGTCCACATGCGGCAGCGCCAGGGTAAACGGTGCCACACCCAGAATCGAGAACCAGATCACCCGCTTGCGGCCAATGGCATCACCAATCGGCCCGCCCAGCACGGTACCGGCAGCCACGGCAAACAGGAAGATGAACAGATGCAGCTGTGCTGCCTGCACGCCCAGCCCGAAATGCTGCATCAGGTAGAAGGTGAAATAACTGGTGATGCTAGTGAGATAGAAATACTTGGAGAACACCAACAGCACCAGCACACCCAGCGTAAACGCTGTGCGCTGCGGTGACAGCCCGGTGGCTACGATAGCCTTGTGAGCTTTGGCGGTGCGTTGCTGGTGGGCATACCAGTTACCAATGCGCCACAGCACCAGCATGCCAAGAAGAGCCGCCAGCGAAAACCACGCCAGGCTGGGCTGACCATAGGGAAACACCACCAGCGCGGCCAGCAAGGGGCCGGTGGCGGTGCCGGCATTACCGCCCACCTGAAACAGCGATTGTGCCAGGCCGTGGCGACCACCGGATGCCATGCGTGCCACGCGCGAGGATTCCGGATGGAAAATGGACGAGCCGGTGCCTACCAGCGCGGCGGCCATCAGCAACACCGGATAGCTGGACGCCACCGACAGCAGCAACAGGCCGCACAGGGTGGAACCCATGCCGAAAACCAGCGAATAGGGCAGTGGCCGCTTGTCGGTGTAGATGCCGACCAATGGTTGCAATAGTGAGGCGGTGCACTGGTAAACCAGCGTCATCAGGCCGATCTGGGCAAAGCTCAGATGAAAGCCGCCCTTCAGTACCGGGTAGATGGCCAGAATCAGCGACTGCAACATGTCGTTGAGGAAATGGGTAAAACTGATGGCACCCAAAACCCGGAAGCGGGTGTCCTGCGGCGGTGCCATGCTCTGGCTGGCGCTTGTCATGATGATGTCGTCTTGTGGTGGTGGGTTCATCATGCTATCAAGGGCTATCCCTGCCCGTCTTGCGCATTCGGGGCAATCATCTGCGAGAAAATGACAGTCATGAATGATTATCAACATCTGCACCAGTACGACACCGGTATCGCCCCGGTCGTGGCCAAGGCGCGTGATTACCCGGCGGGTGAAGACACGCCGCGCCATGCCCACCCCACGGCACAACTCTTGTATGCGGTGGAAGGCGTGATGGTGGTGAGCACGGCGCTGGGGCAGTGGATCGTGCCGCCTACCCGTGGCATCTGGCTGCCAATCGACACCTGGCACCAGGTGCGGATGATCAGCGCAGTGCGCATGCGCACGGTGTATGTGCGCAAGGATAGTCTGGAAGGCCTGCCGCAGGAGTGCCGGGTGCTGGCCATCTCACCCTTGCTGCGCGAGCTGATTCTGGCGGCGATGAGCATTGCCGTGCCGTACCCGCCGGATTCACGCGATGAGCGGCTGATGAAGCTGCTGCTGGATGAAATCCGCAGCCTGCCCACGCTGGCCTTGTCCCTGCCACGGCCGCAAAGCCCGGCCTTGCAAGGTTTGTGTGATGTATTGCTGGCCGAGCCGGCGGATGCCCGTTCGGTGGAGGAGTGGGCCACACAGCTGGCGATGGACCCGCGCACCTTGCAGCGGCGCTTCAGCCGGGAAACCGGCTTGTCACTGGGGCAGTGGCGGCGGCAGGCACGGCTGATTGCCGCGCTGGAAAAGCTGGCCTGCGGGGCCAGTGTGCTGGAAGTGGCACTGGATCTGGGTTATGCCAGCCCCAGTGCCTTTGCCACCATGTTCAAGCGCGAGTTGGGGGTGTCACCCAGCAGCTTCTATGCGCCGCTGCCGGATGATGATTACTCGGTGACAGGCGGCTAGGGCAGGGCGCGGCGCAGCGCGTCCAGCTGGGTGAGGCTTTCGTCCAGAATCAGCAATTGCAGCATCTGTTCGGCCAGCGCTTCCTTGCCACCCCGGTAGGCCTGGGCAAAGGCGTCCACGGCGGTGGCGTCCAGCAAGTTGTCGGTCTGGCGGCTCAGCCGGCTGCCAAGGCCGGCAAAACGCTCGGCCAGACTGGTTTTCAGCCAGCCGGAAAGCGGCGGGTTGAAGCCGCGTTTCTTGCGCTGGAAGAAGTCGGCGGGCAGGGCCGGGTGCATGGCACGGCGGAAAATCAGCTTGGCCGGCTGGGTGTAGCGCTCTGCATCAGGCGTCGCCAGCAGATGCTGGTACAAGCCGTGGTCCAGCAGCGGGGCGCGGCCTTCCAGCCCGTGCGCCATGGTGCACAGGTCCGACTTTTGCAGGATGTAGTCGGGCAGGTAATTGGCAAAGTCGATGGCCAGCAGGCTTTGCAGGCCGGGGACGGCATCACTGGCTTCCGGGCCGATGTCGTCCGGTGCGCGCCAGTAGCTGAGTTGTTGCAACTCACGTCCGCCTTGCAGGTAGCGGCGCTGGCCCGGTGTCATGCCGGAAAAACGCAGCGAGTAGGCCTCCGTCCAGCTCATTGCCAGCTCGGTACCCAGCTTGCCCTGTTTGCCGTCCAGTGAAGGACGGATGCCCAGCGGCAGTTGCAGGTGACGACGCCAGCGGGTGCGCAGATGCTTGTTCATGCGCTTGTAGCCGGCCAGCAGCTCGTCGCCACCGTCGCCCACCAGCACCACTTTCACGTGCTTGCTGACTTCCCGTGCCAGATACCAGGTCGGGAAGCTGGACGGGTCGGCAAAGGGCTGGTCCAGATCAGCCACAATGCGCGAGAAATCCGCCGCCAGGTTTTCCGGCATGTCGATGCGGATATTGCTTAGCCCCATGCGCTGGGCGGAATCTGCCGCGTCAATTGATTCGTCCAGCGTGCTGCCGGGAAAGGCCGCGGTAAAGGTGGAAAACTGCTGATAGCCCTGGGTGGCCAGTCGGCTGGCAATCAGGGTGGAGTCAATGCCACCGGACAGCAGCACGCCCAACGGGCGGTCGGCCACGGTACGCATGGCTACGGCATGGTCCAGCTCCGGCAGCCAGTCGCCAGCCGTGGCTTGCGGTTGCCAGTAACGGCGTTTCTTCAATTGACGACTGGCAAGGTCGAACTCCAGGCAATAGCCGTTTTCCAGCCGCTGGATGTTTTCGAATACGGTGGCCGGTGCCGGGATGTAACGGTGCGCCAGATAGGCGTCGATGGCGGCTGGGCTGAACTGGCGGGCAGGAAGGGGCAGGAAGGGCAGCACCGAGCGCACCAGCGAGCCGAACGCCAGATTGCCATCCAGCAGCGCATACAGCAGCGGTTTTTCGCCCATGCGGTCGCGCGCCAGATGCACCTTGCCCTGGCGCAGGTCGAGAATGGCAAAGGCAAACATGCCGCGCAGGCGCGTCAGCAAGCCGTCAATGCCCCAGGCTTCGTAGGCCCGCAGGATGAATTCGGTATCGGAATGGGTGCGGAATACCACGCCAGCCTGTTCCAGCTCGCGTTTGCCGTCTTCCCAGTCGTACACCTCGCCGTTGTAGCAGATCCACAGCTGGCCATCGTCGTTGCGCATCGGCTGGTCGGCCTCGGGGCGCGGGTCGATGATGGACAGCCGCGCATGCAGCAAGGCGTTGTGGATGGCATCATCCGCCGCGACCTGGCCTTGCTGGTCCAGTCGCAACTGATGGGCAGCATCCGGGCCGCGGCGGGCCAGCTCCAGCAGCATGGCATCGGCGGTGGCCGCTGCCACCGGTTGTCGGGAGAAGAAACCTGCGATTCCGCACATAGTAAAGATGATCCTGATCCTGACCGCGGCACCGGGCTGGCGGTCAGTCGTCGCAAAAATGGAAAACCGGCTAGTTGCGCCGTGTTCAGCGCACCGCCGGTATCAAGCAGACAACCTGCTGTCTGGCCTGTGGTTTACTGCTGCGTGTTGTGCAAGCGCAGCGCGGCCTCGGCCAGGCGTTTGCCCTGGGCCAGCGCCAGCTTGCGTTCGTCTTCGGACAGCGGCCGGTCGTTCTTGACCCCCGCCACATGGCTGACACCATAAGGGGTACCGCCGGTCTGGGTGGCTGCCAGCGCTGCTTCGGCATAGGGCAGGCCGACAATCAGCATGCCGTGGTGCAAGAGCGGCAGCATCATGCTCAGCAAGGTGGATTCCTGCCCGCCGTGCATGGACGAGGAGCTGGTAAACACGCAACCGGGCTTGCCGGCCAGCGCGCCCGCCAGCCATTCGCCACTGGTGCTGTCGATAAAGTACTTCATGGCCGCCGCCATATTGCCAAAGCGGGTGGGGCTGCCCAGCGCCAGGCCAATGCATTCGGCCAGATCGCTTTTTTCCACATAGGGTGCGCCCTGTGCCGGAATGGCCGGTTCACTGGCTTCGCACACGGTGGATACCTTGGGCACGGTACGCAGCCGTGCCTGGCAGCCGGGCACACTTTCGATGCCACGGGCAATCAGTCGGGCCAGTTCGGCAGTGGCACCATGCTGGCTGTAATAGAGAACAAGAATGTCTTGCACGGCAATGTCCAGTGATATGTCATCGTCAAAAGACGACCTCGATAACTGGCTGCATGATACCAGCTTCCAATCGTTAATTTGTATGAAGAAGGTGTGTGTAACATTACGCCGTCAATCAGTGCGCCTGCATGGCCCTGGCCTTGGGCAGGGCCTGCCTTGTGGCTGTCACTTGCCAGCGGCGAAAGGCTGCATTACCTTGCCGCAGATGAAACTGCCGCATAAATACGCTACTCAGGCAGGCTTTGTCGGTTTTCTGGTCAGACGCATGGGCAGCCATCGTGTGATGCAGGTGGCCGGCAGCCTGACTTTCACCACACTGCTGGCGCTGGTGCCGCTGTTCACCATTGCGCTGACGGTGATATCCGCTTTCCCGGTGTTTTCCGATTACAGCACGCGTTTCAAGGTGATGTTGCTGTCCACCCTGGTGCCGGAATTCGCCGGCAAGGTGATATCCGTCTACATGCGCCAGTTTGCCGATAATGCGGAAAAACTGACCGCAGCCGGCATCGTGATGCTGGGTGTGACGGCCTTGATGCTGATGTCCACCATCGAGCGCACCTTCAATGCCATCTGGAGCGTGCGTCGTGGCCGCCCCTGGCTGCAGCAGAGCATGGTGTACTGGACGGTGCTGACGCTGGGCCCGCTGGTGTTGGGGGGCGGCCTGTTGTCCTGGCGCTGGCTGCTCAAGTTCACCCGCTTTGAAAAGACCATGCCGCTGTTGGCCAGTACGGTCGAGGCGGGCGGGACCATTTTGCTGACCGGCATTGTCTTGTCGCTGCTGTACCGCATTGTGCCCAACCGCTTTGTCCCGATCCGTCATGCCGTGCTGGGCGCGATGATTACCGCGGTGTTGCTGGAACTGACCAAGCTGCTGTTTGGCTACTACATCGGGCAGGTCGCCAATTACCAGCTGGTGTATGGCGCTTTTGCCAGCATTCCGATTTTCCTGCTGTGGGTGTACTGCTTGTGGATGGTGGTGCTGGCCGGTGCGGTATTCACCGCCTCCCTGTCTTACTGGGAGGGTGGGGCCTGGCGGCGCCGCTTTGAACCGCGCCGCCGTTTTCTGGATGCGGTGGAAGTATTGCTGATGCTGGATGCGGCCCAGGTGCAAGGCCGCAGCCTGACACCGGTTCAGCTGCGCGAGCAGGTGAAGATCGGTTATGACGAACTGGGACTGGTGCTGGACAAGCTGGCGCAGCATGGTTACGTGCAGAAAGGCCAGCGTGATGGCTGGGTGCTGATGCGCAAGCTGGCCAGCGTGCACTTGTCCGACCTGTTCCAGCTGTTTGTCTACCGGGCCGACCTGGCCAATGACGATGATGTCGGCCAGGGTATTGAAGCCTTGCTGGGCAGTGTCACCGAACGGCTTCAGACCGTGACGCTGGAGGATTTTGCCCGCCGGCTGGGGCGGAAGTAGTCGGTATTCTGGTAGAAGGCCGGGTTTTCATTGTCCGGCCACCAGCCCGGTATGCCCAGCAAGGGCAGCGGCCACAGCTGGCGCGGGCTGGCCAGCCAGTTGTCATCGGCCAGCAGCGCAGCCAGCCTGGCATCCAGCCAGGCCCGTTGCGTGTGTTCATCCAGCTGGAAAAATCCGGTGTCGACATCCAGCAGCAAGGCTTTGCCGCACCAGCCGATATGCGGCTGCAAGCCTACTTCGAAAATGGCATGTCCCAGCGTATGCACGCTGATGTACCGTCCCCAGGCAGCACGCTCATCGACAAACAGCGTGTGCCACTGCATGTCATCCAGCGCCTGGCCCAGTTCCGGACGGGCACAGGCCACGATCACCCCGCATTCATCCAGCAAGGTGGCAGCATCACGCCGTGGCCCGCGTTTGACCTCTCCACGGCTGATGGCGCGCACATGGCGCGCGTTCAGTGCCTCCTTGCTGCGCGGCCATGCCAGCCAGGCCAGTGCATTGAACCAGTCATGCCAGTTGTGGCTGCGGGTGGGCACCTCGCCGGTGCTGCCGATGTGCATTTCATAGTAGGCGTCTGCTTGCAGGTCACAGCAAAAACGCAGCTGCGCGAGGAGCTGGCAGCGCAGGCGGGCCTGTTGCAGCAGTTGGTCGTAGTCCTGTTGATCCGGCCAGTCCGCCAGCGGCAGCAGGGTGGCAAAATCGGCAACCGGCTGGTACAGCGGGTGGCTGAGGTAGTGCTTGCTCCAGTCTTTCACGGCAGCGGCCATCGCGGGAAAACGCGTATTCTAGAGCTACAGCCGCCGGCAGCGATAGCCGCCTTGCCTGCTGCTGTCCCTCACACCACCTTGAGCGCCAGGTCATGGCATACCCGGTTGCGTCCCTCGTGCTTGGCCTGGTACAGCAGTTTGTCCGCCCTTTTGAGCAAGTCGTCCACATGCAAGTCGGTTTCGCGCAATAGCGTCATGCCCAGGCTGACGGTGTAACGGATGTCCTGGCCATTGACCGTCACCTGGCTGTCGCTGACGGCCTGGCGCAGGCGTTCGGCCGCGGCCAGTGCCGCGCTGCTGTCGGTGTTGGGCAGGATGGCGGCAAACTCTTCACCTCCCAGCCGGCCGGTCAGGTCACTGGTGCGCAACACTTCGCGGCACAGGCGGGCAAAGTGGGTGATTACTTCATCCCCGGCGGCATGACCATACTGGTCGTTGATGTTCTTGAAATGGTCCAGATCCATCATCAGCACCGCCATCGGCGTCTGGTAGCGCTGGCAGCGCTTGAGCTCGCGCCCGGCTTGTTGCAGGAAGTGGCGACGGTTATCCAGGTGGGTCAGTTCATCAATGGTGGCCAGCTGTACCAGCTTCTGTTCATGCAGCTCGCTTTGCAGGGCAATGGCGGTGATATGCGAGCTGCGGTACACCAGACGCATTTCCTCCGGGGTTGGCGTGCGTGGCTCGCTGTAATAAATGGCAAAAGTGCCCAGCAGCTCGCGCTGGCTGCTAAACAGCGGTGTGGACCAGCATGCACGCAGCTCGAAGCGGCGCGTCAGTTCCAGATAGGGCTGCCACAAGGGGCTGCTTTCCATATCCTCGACAATGATGGTGCGCTTCCAGTAGGCGGCGGTGCCGCAGGAGCCGACCTCCGGGCCGATGGCGATGCCCTCTATCCGGGAGGTGTAGCCCGCAGGCAGTCTGGGGCCGGATGCCACATGCAGGTGCTGGCCGTCTTCGGTCAGCAGCATCACCGAACAGCGTCCTCCCGCCAGCTGGGTCTCAATCATGGTGCAGATCTGCGCCAGCGTGTCTTCCAGCGGCTGATTGGAGGCAATCATCTCCATCACGGCGTTTTCTTCACTCAGCAGGCGCTGGGCCAGTCTACTGTCGGTGACTTCCCGGTCCACTGACAGGATGCTGGTGAGCTTGCCCTGGCTGTCAAATTCGGGAAACAGCCGGGTTTCGAAGATATGACGCCGGTTGAGCAGCAGCAATTCCATCTCGAAACAGCGTGGCTGCCCGGTGTCTATCAGCGTCTGGCACTCGCTTTCAAACTGCTGGACGATATCGGCGGGCCAGCCTTTTTCCGCCATGGTCTTGCCGATGTGTTCATCGCGGATCAGCGGCGAATAACGGCTGACACTGCGGTTGATGAACTGGCAGCGCAGCGACAGATCGTAACGGGCAATGATGTCGCTGGAGTTCTCCACCAGCGTGCGGAATTCCTGCTCCCGCCGGCGGATGGCTGCCTCGGCCAGTTTGCGCGGGGTGATCACCTGGCTGAGGGCCAGCACGCGATGCGTATCGTCCGCACAGTCCTTGCCCTGCAGGATTTGCTCCAGCCATTCCCAGTGCTGTTTTTCGTGGCGGATACGGTATTCCAGCTCCTGACTGGTCTGCCCGCTGTGGGCGATGGCTTGCAGGGCGTTTTCCAGCAGCGCTCTGTCATCCGGGTGCACACGCTCCAGCCAGTCTCCCAGATCCAGCTGCATGTCGCTGGCTGGCAGGCCCAGCAGGGTGGACAAGGCTGCGGGTGAGCCTTGTACCAGGTTCTTGTCGAGGTCGAATTCGCACAGGCCGATGCGTGCCCCTTGCATGGCGGTCAGCATGGCCTGGGCTTGCGGTACGGCCAGCACCGCCTCGTCAAGCGCATGCAGCTGGATGATGCGCCAGCGTGCGGGCAGGAATTCCGCCGGCAGCACCAGTTGCTGAATGCCCAGCCGGGTATGGCCGCAGCGCTCATCGGTCCACACCAGGGGCTGGGCGCTAGCCAGCAAGGCAGTCTGTTGCTGCAAGCGTGCGTACAGTGTTTCGGGCAAGCGCTGGTCGGGGCCGATGTCCAGCCACTTGGCACAGGCCTCACCGGCAGCCTGTACCCGGCCCTGTTCGTCCAGAATCAGCATGGCCTCGCCGGAATGCTGCACATTGAAACGCAGGGAATCCTCCTGCAGCTGGCGCAGGCGCCAGCGTTGCCAGAAACTGCCCAGCCATGCGGCCAACGCCAAACCCACGATGCATAGCAACGGCCATTCCCATGGGGTTTTGATGGCAGGTGCTGCCCATGCCGAACTACTGAACAGCAGCAGGGCGCTGCCAGACCGGATGACATGGCTACCGGTATTTGCGCTCAATTTATCCAAATGCCTACCCGCCGCTTTCTGATGCCGCCCCTGTTAACGTTTGTGCGGGGCTTTGCTTCATCATGGCACCTGATTCGGAAATTGTGATGATGAAAATCAGACTGCATATGCCGTGGTCGTCGTTTTTGTGCAACAAATAAAGTATGCTGTGCCGATTGTTGCGGAGTGTTGCATGGATTATTTCCCGATTTTTCTCAAGCTGCAGGATGCCGCCTGCCTGGTGGTGGGCGGGGGCGATGTCGCCCTGCGCAAGGTGCGTTTGCTCAAGGCTGCCGGTGCACGCCTGACCGTACTTGCGCCGGAAGTGACGGCGGAACTGGCCCGGATGATTGAGCAGGGCGAGCTGGAGTGGCTGCCGGAGCGGTTTGAGGCATCCCGCGTGGCCGGCATGCGGCTGGTGGTTGCGGCCACCAATTTGCGGGAGGTCAACCAGCAAGTATCGGCCGCAGCGCAAGCACAGAATATTCCAGTCAATGTGGTGGATGATCCGGAACTCTCCACCTACATCACCCCTGCCATCATCGACCGCTCGCCGCTGGTGATTGCCGTGTCATCCGGCGGTGCCGTTCCGGTGCTGGCCCGTCTGGTACGGGCACGGCTGGAAAGTATCATTCCGGCCGGTTTCGGCCTGCTGGCGGCATTTTCGGCACGCTTTCGCGACCGGGTAAAGGCCCGCTTTGCCGACGTGGAGTCACGCCGCATTTTCTGGGAAAACGTGCTGGAAGGACCGATTGCTGAAGCGGTGATGAATGGCCGCGAGGCGGTGGCCAGCGCCGAAATGGAACTGCGCCTGGACAGCGCGGAAGACCGTCCCAGTGGTGCGGTGTATCTGGTGGGCGCCGGACCGGGCAATCCCGACCTGCTTACCTTCCGTGCCCTGCGCCTGATGCAGCAGGCCGATGTGGTGCTGCATGACAACCTGGTTGCGCCGGAATTGCTGGAGCTGGTGCGGCGCGATGCCGAGCGCATTTACGTGGGCAAGGCTCGTGCCAATCACACCTTGCCGCAGGAAGACATCAATCAGCTGATGGTGCGTCTGGCCAGCGAAGGCCGCCGCGTATTGCGCTTGAAAGGCGGCGATCCGTTTACTTTTGGCCGTGGTGGTGAGGAAATCGAAACCCTGGCCGCCCACGGCATTCCGTTTGAAGTAGTGCCGGGCATTACCTCGGCAAATGGCGCAGCCAGCTATGCCGGTATACCCTTGACCCATCGTGATCATGCCCAGTCGGTGACTTTTGTCACCGGCCACAAGAAAGACGGCAGCATCGATCTGGACTGGCCAGCCCTTACCCGGCCAGGCCAGACGGTGGTGGTGTACATGGGGCTGACCATGGCGGCTGATTTGTGTGCGGCCTTCATCGCCCACGGCAAACCGGCCGATACCCCGGCGGCGGTCATCGAATGGGCCACCACCACCCGTCAGCGCACGCTGACCGGAACGCTTCAGAGCCTGCCGGCACTGATTTCTTCCTATGGTGTTGCGTCGCCAGCGCTTATCATTGTGGGCAGCGTTGTCACGCTGGCAGATAAACTGGCCTGGTTCCGCCGTGTGGAAAACGGGCCTGCTACAATGGCGGATTCGCAGCAGAAATGAGCGCAGCCTGCCCCCGGGGCAGCTGTGTGCCGATCATCGTTACGGACAAGAAGACGCGGGCATGGTAGGTGTATTGGTCATATCGCATGGCAATCTGGGCGCTTGTCTACTGGACTGCGCCCGGCATGTATTAGGACGGGACCCGGACAATATCGCCACGCTGGCGGTAGAAAAAACCGAGGATCCGGATCAGAAACTGGTCGAGGCTTCTGCGCTGGTGGCACGCCTGGAACAAGGCGATGGCGTAGTGGTACTGACTGATATGTATGGTGGCACACCATCCAATATTGCCAGCCGGCTGATCGACCCGGGCAAGGTGGAAGCCGTTGCCGGGGTCAGTCTGCCCATGCTGGTACGTGCGCTCAGTTATAGCAGCCAGCCGCTGGAAATCGTGGTCAGCAAGGCCATTACCGGTGGGTTGGAGGGCGTGCTTTATATTCTTCCAGGGGACGGTAATGCTGCGCGTTGAAATACAAATTATCAATAAACTTGGCCTGCATGCGCGGGCTTCGAGTAAATTCACCCAGCTGGCCAGCCGCTTCAAGAGCGATGTGGGTATTGCCCGCAATGGCAGGCGTGTCAACGGCAAGAGCATCATGGGCGTGATGATGCTGGCCGCGGCCAAGGGGGCTACCGTGGAGCTGGACGTGGATGGTCCGGACGAGCAGGAAGCGCTGGATGCGCTGGTGGCACTGATCAACAATCGTTTTGACGAGGCTGAATGAATCAGCCCGCTTGAGGAGGGGATGGGACGATGAATATCACCCTGCACGGTGTAGCCATTGGTGGCGGCATCGCCATTGGCCGGGCCCATCTCATCTCGCGCAGCATGGACGATGTGGCGCATTACGGCCTGGAAGAGAAGGACATTCCGGCGGAAATGGCGCGCTTTGACGAAGCCGTCCGCGCCACGCGCAAGGAACTGGAGATGCTGTGGGGCAGCATCCCGGAAAATGCCCCGGCTGAGCTGGGCGCTTTCCTGTCCTTGCATATCATGTTGCTGGGTGATGTCACCATTTCGCGCGAACCACGCGAAATCATCGAAAAGCAGCACTGCAATGCCGAATGGGCGCTGAAACTGCAATGCGACTTGCTGGTGGAGCAGTTTGACGCCATCGAGGAAGACTACCTGCGCGAACGCAAGAATGACGTGCTGCAGGTGGTGGAACGCATTTTCAAGAATCTGGACGGCCACACGCCGCAACTGCCGGCTCCGGGTGACCTGCTGGACGACACCATCCTGGTGGCCCACGACCTGTCACCTGCCGACATGGTGTATTTCAAGGATTCCAGCTTTGCCGCCTTTGTCACCGATGTGGGCGGGGCGACTTCACACACCGCCATTCTGGGGCGCAGTCTCGACCTGCCTTCCGTCATCGCCCTGCATCACGCGCGTGAGGTAATCCGCGAGGAAGAACAGATCATCGTCGATGGTCAGCAAGGCGTGCTGATCATCAACCCGGACGAACTGGTGCTGAGCGAGTACCGCCGGCGGCAGCGTGCCTGGCGCGACGCCAAGCGCAAGCTGTCCTCCATCCGCAAATCCGATGCCAAAACCAAAGATGGCACGGTGATCGAACTGCTGGCCAATATCGAGCTGCCGCAGGATGTGGACGTGGTGAAAGGTTCCGGCGCAGCCGGGGTGGGGCTGTTCCGCAGCGAGTTCCTGTTTCTGGGGCGCGACACCCTGCCTACCGAGGACGAACAGTTCGAGGCCTACCGTAAGGTGGCCGAAGACATGAAAGGCTTGCCGGTCACCATCCGCACCATGGACCTTGGAGCCGACAAGAACCCCAAGTGGCTGAACCATGATGTGGCAGACAACCCGGCGCTGGGCCTCACCGGCATTCGCCTGTGCCTGGCCGAGCCATTGATGTTCCGTGCCCAACTGCGTGCGCTGTTGCGCGCCTCGCACTATGGCAAGGTGAAAATCCTGTTCCCCATGCTCAATTCACTGGGCGAACTCAAGCAGTCCATTGCCCAGCTGGATTACGCCAAGCAGGAATTACATGAAGAAGGCCTGCCATTCGATGAAAAGGTGGAAGTGGGCGCGATGATTGAAATTCCGTCCGCCGCACTGGTGGTGGGGAGTTTCATCAAGTACGTCGATTTCCTGTCCATCGGCACCAACGACCTGATCCAGTACACCCTGGCCATCGACCGTAACGACGATTCGGTCAGCCACCTGTATGACCCGGTGCATCCGGCGGTGCTCAAGCTCATCCTGCATACCATCCGCACCGGCATCAAGGGTGGGGTACCGGTATCGGTGTGCGGCGAGATGGCGGGCGATCCGCGCCTGACCCGCCTGCTGCTGGGCATGGGCTTGCGCAAGTTCTCCATGCATCCGGCCAGCCTGCTCTCGGTCAAGCGCATGGTGCTCAACACCCATCTGGACGATATCGCGCCCATTGCGGGGCGCATGCTTCGATCCGAAGACCCTGATAAAATCGCCGATCTTTTGCAACTGCTGAATGCCGAGCCGGATGCCTGATCCGGCTTTTTTCACCCTATCTATGCTGAACGACTCCATCGATCTGAACCAGGTGCGCCGCGTCTTGGTCATCAAACTGCGCCACCATGGGGATGTGCTGCTCACCTCTCCGGTATTCAGCGTCCTCAAACAGCAGGCTCCGCAGCTGGAAATCGATGCGCTGGTGTATCGGGATACGCAGGAAATGCTCAGCCTGCATCCGGCCATCAGCCAGTTGCACACCATAGACCGCAACTGGAAAAAGCTGGGCCTCATCGGTCAGTGCAAGGCCGAGCTGGGGCTGATCAACCGGCTGCGTCAGCGCCAGTACGACCTGGTCATCACCCTGACCGAACACAAGCGCGGCGCCTGGCTGGTCCGCCTGCTGTCGCCACGCTGGTCGGTGGGGCCGGATGGCCCGTATGGCAAGATGTTCCGCAAAAGCTTTACCCACCGTTATTTGCAGGTGCCGGGCAACCGCCGCCATACCATTGAAATCCATCTGGATGCGCTGCGGCGTATCGGGGTGTATCCGGCAGAACAACAGCGTCAGCTGACCCTGGTGGCGGGGCATAATGCCGAGGCTACGCTGGCTGCCAAGCTGGAACAGCAAGGCTTGCAAGCTGGGCAGTACATTCTGGTGCACCCCACCTCGCGCTGGTTGTTCAAAAGCTGGACGGTGGAAAACATGGCCGCGCTAATCAACACCCTGCAGCAGCGTGGCCAGCGCGTACTGCTGACGGCCGCGCCCAGCCCGGATGAAATGGCCATGCTGGCCGATATCCAGTCGCGGCTGACGCAGCCGGTTGCCAGCCTGGCCGGCCAGCTGACCCTGAAAGAGCTCGCAGCAGCCATCGACAATGCCCGCCTGTATATCGGCGTGGATTCGGTGCCCATGCATATTGCGTCGGCCATGAAAACGCCCTGTGTGGCGCTGTTTGGTCCATCCGGTGACATCGAATGGGGGCCGTGGCAGGTGCCGCACCGTGTTGTTGCAGCCCGTGTGCCCTGTCGTCCCTGCGGTAACGCCGGTTGCGGCGGCGGCTGGAACAGCGAATGCCTGAACATGATCAGCCTGCAGCAAGTGCTGGATGCGGTGGATGCCGTACTGGGAGAAACCGCATGAGCCGTCTGGCCATTGTGCGGCAGAAATACAATCCGGCCGGTGGGGCAGAACGGATTGTCAGCGCCATTCTGGGTCAGCTCAAGCAGCAGGACGAGCTGCAGCCGGTGCTGATCAACCGTAACTGGGAACAACTGGATGGCGTGGCCGTGTGTCGCGTCAATCCCTTCTATCTGGGCAGCATCTGGCGTGACTGGGGTTTTGCCCGCGCCGCGCGCCGGGCCTGGTTGCAGGTGGGGGCCGATCTGGTGCAGTCGCACGAACGCATTCCGGGTTGTCATATCTTCCGTGCCGGCGATGGCGTGCATGCAGCCTGGCTGGCGGCCAGAGCGGAAGGCAAGGGCTGGTGGCACAAGCTGTCGGTCTGGTGTAATCCCTATCATCATTTCATGCTGAGCATGGAAAAAACCATGTTCAAGCACCCGGCTTTGCAGGTGGTGATTTGCAATTCGGAGATGGTAAAACAGGACGTATTGCAGCGTTTTCCGCTCCGGCCAGAGCAGTGTGTGGTGATTCATAACGGCGTGGATGCACAGCGGTTCAACCCTGCTGCTGCCCGCCAACAGCGCAGCACACTGCGTGCGCAATACGGTATTCCCCCGGCGGCACCAGTGCTGGTGTATGTGGGTTCAGGTTTTGAGCGCAAGGGCGTGGCGCAGGCGCTGCATGCCATCCAGCCTCATCCGGATGTATGGCTGGTGGTGGTGGGGGGCGACAAGAAACTGGCCGCTTACCGGCAACTGGCCAGCCAGTTGGGTATTGCCGGACGGGTGGTGTTTACCGGCCCGCAAAAGGATGTGCTCAGCCATTACGGCATGGCCGATGGTTTTATTCTGCCCACCATGTACGAACCGTTCGGCTCGGTGGTGGGGGAAGCCATGGCCTGCGGGCTGCCGGTACTCACCAGTACCCGCTGTGGTGGTGCCGAGTGGGTGAGCCCGGCCACCGGCTGGCTGGCCGCCCCGCACGATACTGCAGCCTGGCAACGCAATGTGGCTGCCTGGCTGGCAGCACAGGACAGTTGGCCGAACATGGCAGCCCAGGCCCGCCAGCGGGTAGAGGACCAAACCGAGCAACACATGGTTGCGCAAATGCTGGCCTTGTACCGCAGCCTGTTGTCAGACCAGCACGGCCATGCATCCCAAGCAGTGAGGCCGACATGATGAAGGCGAGTCGATTTCCCGGCCGGGCGCTGATTTTCCTGTCCCTGTTATTACGTCTGCCCTGGCAATGGTTGCGGCGCAAGCCCCGGCCTGAACAAGTACAGCGTGTACTGATCCTGCACCAGTTCCTGCTGGGCGATGCGCTGATGGCCACCAGCCTGCTGGCCAAGGCCAGACAGTGTTATCCACAGGCCGACATCGTGATGGCCTGCCCACCCGGTCAGGCAGCGCTTTATGCTGGTCAACCTTATGGTGTGCGGGCTTTTGGCTGGCATATCCGCAACTTTGCCTCGGTGTGCCAGTTGTTTGCCATGCCGCGGTTTGATTTGGTGCTGCTGATGGGTGAAAACCGGCTGAGTTATCTGGCACGTGCCATCGGGGCGCGCTGGATTGTCGGCTTTGCCGCTGAACAACCAGCACACAAGAACTGGCTGCTGGATGAGGCCATCCCGTACGCTACCGAGCCGGAAGCCTGGACCGATACCGCTGCTCGACTGGTGGATGGCCCCGAGCCTGCCCCTTATCAGCTAAGTGACTGGCCGATGCCACCGCAAAGTCTGCCACACGTGCCGGATAATTATGTCGTGCTGCATGTGGGGGCCAGCTCGGCCACCCGCTTCTGGCCTGCTGAACACTGGCGGGCACTGGCGGATGCCATTCGTGCCGCCCGGCTGTCTGTGGTGTGGTCTTGCGGGCCGGGCGAGGATGCTCTGCTGCGCCAAATCGACCCGCCTGCCAGTGATGTACGCATGGCTGGCTGCCTGAGCCTGCTGCAACTGCGTCAGCTGTTGGCCGGCGCGCGCGCCTGTGTTTGCCCTGATACCGGTGTGGCGCATCTGGCCAAGGTAGCCGGTACGCCATTGCTGATGTTGTTTGGCCCCGGCAGCGAGGTGTTGTTTGGTGCCAGCCGTTTCTTTGCGCACCATCACTGCCTGGGGGTAGGGCCTGCCATCTTCCCCTGTCGTAACCAGCGCAGTGTGCACCATCGCGATGTGGACTGGGCTTTGCGCTGTTTCCGCCGTTTTGGCAACGGTGCCAATGAATGTCGTCGTGCCCTGTGCATGGAAGCCATCAGCAGCGCCGAAGCATGGCAAACCCTGCAACAGCTGCTGCGTATCAGCCAGCCAGCCGGCGCTGCCGAAGGAAATCATCATGACTGACTGGGTATTGTTTACCGAGTCATCCGACAATGTGGGTGGCCAGGAGCTGCAACTGATGCAGCAAATGCGCCAGATGCAGTCGCATGGCCTGCGCACCATGCTGGCCTGCCGTCCCGGTAGCCGGGTGGAGCAGGTGGCCTTGCAACAAGGGCTGTCGGTGCTGCCGGTGCGCTTCCGTAACAGCCTGCACCTGCCCTCCATTGCCATTTTACGGCGCTGGATCAGCCGGCATCAGCCGCGCCTGGCCATTTGCCACAGCGGGCATGACAGCAATAATCTGGCCATTGCCGCGCGCCTGGTATGGCGCCGGCCGTTCCTGCTGCGCTCGCGTACCTATCAGCCGGGCAAGCCTTCGGCATGGTCGTATAACCAGCTGGTGGATGCCACCATGGTGCCCAGTCATTACCTGCGTGATGCCTTGCTGCAGAATCCGGCCATCCGGCCCGAACGCATCCACGTGGTGTATCCGGGGATAGACTTCGCCGGGCTGGATGCCGCCGTTGATCAGGCGGTGCCGCCTCATATCGCCAGCTGGCTGGCGGCAGATGACAGCCCGGTGCTGCTGCATGCCGCCATGCTGCGCGGTGAAAAGGGGCATCTGACCATCCTGCAAGCAATGAATATCCTGCGTGACAGCCATCCGCACTGGCGCTATCTGGTGGCGGGCGATGGGGTGGCCAGACCGGATATCGAGGCTGAAGTCCAGCGGCTGGGTTTGCAGTCGCGTGTACTGCTGGCCGGTGTGGTATCCCCGGTGGCACCGCTGTATCGGCGTGCCGACCTGCTGCTGATGCCATCCACCTACGAGCCGTTGGGCATGTCGCAAATCGAAGCACTGGCCTTGCACTGCCCGGTGCTGGCCAGCCTTACCGGCGGTATTCCTGAAACGGTAAAACAAGGCCAGACCGGCACCCTGGTGGAAGCCGGCAATGCCCAGGCCTGGGCGGACGCGATTGCCAGCGCGCTGGATGCGATGCCGCAGCAGCGTGCCATGGCGGCGGCCGGAGCGCTTGATGTCCGGCAACGCTTTGCACCGGACAGCAATCTGCAGCAGATCATGGCCTTGAGCGGGCTTTCCGGCCTGCTGGCCGCATCACATTGAACTGATTGGACTATCAACTTGAAACATAGCTGGCCCATCTACCGACGACTGCTGGGTTACCTGGCCCAGTACTGGAAAGTATTCGCCCTGTCATTGGTCTCCATGACCATTGCCGCGCTGACCGAACCGGCGTTTGCCCGGCTGATGAAACCGCTGATTGATGGCGGCTTTGTCAACAAGGACCCAAAGGCCATTGTCTGGGTGCCGATGGCCATTGTCGGGGTATTCCTGGTACGCGGTATCACCAGTTTCATCAACGAATACACCTCCAGCTGGCTGGCCGGGCATCTGGTACAAACCCTGCGCCAGCAAATGTTTGCCAAGATGTTGCGCCTGCCGGTGCCGTATTACGCCGACAATCAGTCTGGCCGCCTGGTGTCGCGCATCTCCTTTGATGTCAATCAGGTGACCGAAGCAGGCTTCAATGTCATCACCGTCACGGTCAAGGACGGGGTGACTGCTGTCAGCCTGCTGGCCTGGCTGCTGTATATCGACTGGCAACTGACCATTATCTGCCTGGTGGTGATGCCGGTGGTCACCGTCTGCATGCGCATGGTGGCCAGACGCCTGCGTGGTCTGGCGCTGGAGAATCAGCAACACATGGCTGACCTGACCCAGATTCTGGGCGAAGGGGTGGATTGTCAGAAAGTCATCAAGGTTTATGGCGGCGAAGAATATGAAGAAAGCCGCTTCAATGCTGCAGCCCAGGCCATCCGCCGCAACGGGGTGAAGCAGAGCGCTGCCAGTTCGGCCAATACCGGGGTGACCCAGCTGATGATTGCCTGTGCGCTGGCCGCCATCCTGTATTTTGCCGCCTTGCGTGCCCAGCATGGATCATTCACCGCCGGTGACTTCATGTCCTTCCTTACCGCCATGATGTTGCTGTTTGCACCGGTGAAGCGGATTACCGGCATTTCCCAAGCCATGCAGCGCGGCCTTGCAGCTGCGGAAAGCGTATTCAATTTCCTGGACGAGGCGGGTGAGCCGGATCACGGTACACGCCGTCTGCCACAAACCCAGGGCCGACTGCGCTTTGACAATGTGTCTTTCCGTTATCCGAATGCCGAACGCGATGTGTTGCAGCAGGTCAGCCTGGAGGTGAATTCGGGTGAAACCGTGGCGCTGGTGGGTTCTTCCGGCAGCGGCAAAACCACGCTGGTCAGCCTGATTCCGCGTTTTTACCAGCCCTTGTCCGGGCAGATCACGCTGGACGGTATTGCGCTGGATGACATCGTGCTGGCTGATCTGCGCCAGCATATCGCCATGGTGAGTCAGGATGTGGTGCTGTTCAACGACACTGTGGCTGCCAATATCGCCTATGGCGCACGCGATAACATTACCCGCGAGCAGATCATCGAAGCGGCACGTGCGGCAAATGCGCTGGAGTTCATTGAGGCGATGCCGGAAGGGCTGGATACCCAGATTGGCGAGAACGGTGTGCGTCTGTCAGGTGGCCAGCGTCAACGTCTGGCCATTGCCCGTGCACTGCTGAAAAACGCCCCGCTGCTGATTCTGGACGAAGCAACCTCTGCACTGGATACCCAATCCGAACGACTGGTACAGGCTGCGCTGGAAAACCTGATGAAGAACCGTACTACCATCGTGATTGCCCACCGGCTGTCCACCATCGAGAACGCCGACCGCATCATCGTGATGCATCAGGGCAAGGTGGCGGAGCAGGGCAGTCATAAGCAGTTGATGCAGCAGGATGGTATCTACGCACGTCTGCACAGCTTGCAGTTCCGCGAGCCGGAAGCTGACGCCAGCTGAGTTTTCCATCGTGATGGTCCAAAACAAGACAGGCTGCCCTCGGGCAGCCTGTTTGTTTGGGATGGCATCACGCCTTGGCGGCGAACAGTGGATCCTGTGGAGCCAGCAGCCGACCATTCTCCTGGATGGTGCGCCATACCGGCTGATCCTTCACCTGGGCCTGTACATCTCGCGCCAGACGGCAGTAGGCTTTGCAGTTACCTGCCGAGGAATAGGCACGCAACAGCGTCACCTTGATGGAAAGATTCTGTGGCTCATCTTTCATCGCCTCTTTCAGTACTCGCACTGCATCGCTGCTGCGGCCATAAGCCAGAAACACCTCGGCCTCACCGACAGGGTCGATACCCCGCGCACGCGGTTTCTTGTAAGTTGCCTTGCGCCAGACACGGCGGGCAAGACCATAAGTACACATCAGGCCAAAACTGGCGACCAAGGCTGTTATTGCATCCACCGCGGCTTCCCTCCGAGATTCTCTCTCTGCTTGAATTATGCAGTCGATTATTCGGGGAGGCGTGCAGGGCCGCAATCCGTAAAAATCCTTAATGGGGTCAAGGTTTCCGTGGCGACAGCCTCAAGCGCCATGCCGCCCCAGAGCCGGATTGATGTGTGCGGACTGGAACAGCTGCTCCAGCAGCGCGGCCGGCAGCCCGGCTTGAATCACGGCTTGTCCCAGTTGCTTGAGCAGGACAAAGCGGATGACGCCGCTTTCCACTTTCTTGTCGTGGCCCATGTGGCGCATCCATTCCTCAAGGCCGAAGTCGGGGCTTTGTACCGGCAATCCGGCAGCGGCAATCAGTGTCACCACCCGCTGGACATCTTGCGCACTCAGCCAGCCAAGTTCCTGTGACGCGGCGGCGGCAAGCACCATGCCAGCGCCAACCGCCTCGCCATGCAGCCATGCGCCATAACCCAGGCCGGCTTCGATGGCGTGGCCAAAGGTATGACCAAGATTGAGCAAGGCCCGTACGCCCTGTTCTTTTTCATCCTGGCCGACAATTTCAGCTTTCATTTCGCACGAGCGGCGCACGGCATATTGCAGCGCTGCCGGGTCGCGTGCGCGCAGTTTGTCCATATTGGCTTCCAGCCAGGCGAGGAAGTCGGCATCGCCCAGCAAGCCATACTTGATGACTTCAGCAATACCAGCCGACAGTTCCCGCTCGGGCAGGGTGGCCAGCAGATCCATGTCGGCCAGCACCATACGGGGTTGGTAGAAAGCACCAATCATGTTCTTGCCCAGCGGATGGTTGATGGCGGTCTTGCCGCCCACCGAGGAATCAACCTGCGCCAGCAAGGTGGTGGGAATCTGGATGAAGGGTGCACCGCGCTGGTAGCAGGCGGCGGCAAAGCCGGTCATGTCGCCCACCACACCGCCACCGAGGGCAATCAGCGTGGTTTTGCGTTCGGCATTGTGGCTGAGAAGGGCGTCGAAGATCAGGTTCAGCGTCTGCCAGTTCTTGTTGGCCTCACCGTCCGGCAACACCACCGGAATGCAATGCACGCCGTGGCTTTCCAATTGCCGGGTCAGGCGCTCCAGGTAGAGCGGGGCAACAACGTCGTTGGTGACGATGGCAACCTGGGGAATGGGCAGGTGCGGCAGGATCAGTTCAACCTGATCAAGCAGTCCGTGGCCAATGTGAATGGGGTAGCGGGTATCCGGCAGGGTCAGGTCTAGCGTAATCATGCGTCAGGTCTTGGCTGGAATGTTATGCAGCTGATCGAGCAGGCGGCTGACCAGCAGGTTGACGTTCTGTTGCGAGGTATCAACCACGATGTCGGCGACTTCGCGGTACAAGGGGTCGCGCTGCTCCAGCAGGCTTTGCAGTTTCGCGCGCGGGTCGGCGGTTTGCAGCAGCGGGCGGTTCTTGTCGTGCATGGTGCGCGCCAGCAGGTCGTCAATGGAGGCGCGCAGGTAGATCACCACGCCGTGTCTTGACAGCTCGGCCCGGTTTTCCGGACGCAGTACGGCGCCCCCACCGGTGGCCAGTACGATATTGTTCATTTTTGCCAGATCGGCAATCACGCTGCTTTCACGGTCGCGAAAGCGCAGTTCGCCTTCTATCTCGAAAATGGTGGCGACGCGAACGCCAGTGCGCGCCTCGATTTCATGATCCGAGTCGTAGAAGGTCTTGCCGGTCTTGCGTGCCAGTGCCCTGCCAACGGTGGTCTTGCCGGCACCCATCAGCCCGACAAGAAAAAAATTGCCTGCCATGTTCTCCATGGCAGGCATTGTAGCTGATGCTGGCTGGGTCTGTCTGCGCGGGCAGAGGACAAAATGCGCGCAGATGCCCAGTGTTCAGCGATTTTGCAGGTTCAGGTCTTCAACCACCTTAGGCGTGATGAATACCAGCAGCTCGGTGCGGTTGTTCTTGTCCACCTTGCTGCGGAATAGTGCGCCCAGGAAGGGGATATCACCCAGCAGTGGTACCTTGTTGATCGTGGTATCCAGTGTTTGCTGGTAAATACCGCCAATCACCACGGTGCCGCCGTTTTCCACCATCACCTGGGTTTTCACCACCTTGGTGTCGATGGCCGGGGTGCTGTTGACAAACAAGGTGCTGCTGACGCTGTCCTTGTTGATCTGGATTTCCATGAGCACACGGTTGTCCGGCGTGATTTGCGGGGTCACTTTCAGGCTGAGGTTGGCCTTTTTGAACGACACAGATGTTGCACCACTGGAGCTGGCTTCCTGATACGGAATTTCCGTACCCTGTTCGATGCTGGCCTCTACCCGGTCGGCAGTCATGATGCGTGGGCTGGCCAGAATCTTGCCCTTGTCGGCGGTTTCCATGGCGTCCAGCTCCAGGCCGATGGCAGCGCGCGAACCAGCACCAAACACGGCACCGATGGAGTTATAGGTACCGGACAGGCCCAGGTTCACCCCGGAGGTCAGCGGGATGGTGCCAGTAGTCGTTCCGCGGGCGATATTGAAGCTGGTGGTGGCATCAGCCAGCGAACCACCAATGCTGGTACCGCCACTGGCGCGTGCCACATTGAGTTTCACCCCCAGGCTCTTGCTCCAGTTGTCGGTGGCTTCGACGATGCGCGCTTCAATCAGCACCTGCTTGACCGGAATGTCGGTCTTGGTCACCAGATCGCGGATCTTGTCGATCACGGTCTGGGTATCGTTGATGATCAGGGTATTGGTTTTCGGGTCGATCATGAAGCTGCCTCGGGCCGACAGCAGGCCGTTGCCGCCGCTGTTGCCCGTTGCACTGGAGCCGGACGTGGTGGTGCTGCCATCCAGAATCTTCTTGAAGTCTTCGGCTGAGCGGTAGCGCAGGACGAAGGTTTCCGAGCGGATGGGCTCCAGTGCGGTCAGTTGCTGCTTGCCTTCCAGAATCTGCTTGTCGCGGTTGAGCAGCTCTTCACGCGGGGCAATATTGATGATGTTGCCATTGCGGCGCTGATCCAGGCCCTTGGTTTGCAGGATCAGGTCCAGCGCCTGATCCCACGGCACGTCTTTCAGGCGCAAGGTGATATTGCCGGTGACCGAGTCGCTGGTAACGATGTTTAGCCCGGTGAATTCGGCAATCACCTGCAGTACGGTGCGTACTTCAATGTTCTGGAAGTTGAGCGACAGCTTGTCGCCCTTGTATTGCGGCTTGCTGTTCAGCTCGTTCTTGCTGGCACTTTCCACCACGGCCTTGCGTACTTCCACCACCAGTTTGCGCTCGGTCTGGTAGGAAGAGAATTCCCAGTCACCCTGCGGTTGAATCACGACACGGCTGTTGCGACCCTGATTGCTGGCAATCACCTTGTCCACCGGTGTGGCAAAGTCGCTGACATCCATGCGCTTTTCCAGCGAACGCGGCAGATTGGCGCCCATCACATCCAGCACCAGGTTCTTGCCCTCACGGCGGATATCCACCGGTGTACTCTCGGTTGGCAGGTTGATTTCCACCCGGCCTTCGCCGCCACGGCCACGCCGGAAGTCCAGACCCAGCGGGGTGGTGGCCACGGCAGCCTGGGCACTGGCTTGGGCGGCGGCCGAAGCGGTACTGGCCGGCTGTTCTTGCGAAGTGGCCGACTGCTGCGGGGAAGACATGGTGTTGTTGATGCGGATCAGCAGTTTGTTGCCGGAGATGCTGGTGCTGTAGGACACATTGTGTGCCAGGTTCAGCACCAGGCGGGAGCGGCCATTGGCCTCAACCGCGACAGCGGACTTGACGATGGGATTGCCCAGCTCAACCGTGTTCTTCGGCAGCTTCACCTGTGTATCGGCAAAGTCGAAGGCAACGCGTGCAGGGTTGGCAATGGCGAAGCTGTTGGGCTTGCTGGCCGGCCCGTCAAAGGTGATCTGCAGCAACTGGGCATCGCCATCGGTCTGGGCGATGTCGATCGCGGTGATGGATGCAGCATGGGCAATGGAAAATGCAATGGACAGACCCAGCCCCGACAACAGTTTGATTGAATGGTTTTTCATTATTTCTGCCCTTGTTCATCCAGGTACATGCTGGTTTCGCGTTGTACCCATTCTCCGTTCAGATCTTCCACGGTCTCGGAAAGTACTAGTTCGGTATCGCTGATACGTTTGATCTGGCCGAAATTGGGGCCAATGAAATTACCCGGTTGCACGCGGTAGATACTGCCTTCCGGCGTGCGGATCAAGGCATAGGTAATATTGTTGCGCTTGAGCAAGCCGGTCATTTTCAGCTTGTCCAGATCATAGTTTTCCAGCAGTTCGCGCGGGCGCTTGAAGTCGGGCGCATTGGCCGAGTTCTGTCGTTTTGCCATTTGCAGCTTGACCGGGTTGAACGGATCGGGCAGGTCAAACGCATTGTAGGCAAACGGCTGGTAGCTCTGTGCCTGGGGCAGGGGGTCGATCTGACCGCGCAAACCCTGGCTGGCCTGCAACATCCAGGCATGCAGGTCGTCGGTATTGCTGCCACTGCAGGCGCTCAGCAGCAACGGGCACAGCAAGATGGCGTAAGTTTTTTTCAGCATGAAGTCACACTCACTTCTTCGGCGGCTGTGCCGCTGCGATGCGCTCTTCCGGCTCTAGCGACCGGTAGGTCTTGGCCGTGGCTTCCATGGTCATGCGTGCAGCATCCTTGCCCTGGCCCGGAGTCAGCTTGATGTCGCCGATGGTGACAATGCGCGAGAGCTGTGCCACATCGCTGACAAAGGCAGCCAGGTCGTTGTAGCTGCCAGTCAGGCGGATGGCGATCGGCACTTCCGCCATTTCGGCAGTCTTCACCTCGCCGCTGGGGCGGAACAGGTCAAACTGCAGTCCGCGACCGATGCCGGCCTGGTTGATTTCGGTCAGCAGCGCATCCATTTCTGCCTTGGTGGGCAGCTGTTTGAGCAGGGCACCGAAGGACAGCTGGATTTCTTTCAATTGCTGTTGCAGCGCTTCCAGGTTGATGGCCTGGCGCTTTTTGTCGACGAAGGTTTGCTTGAGCTGTTCTTCCTGTTGCTGGGCGTTGTGCAGCTTGTCCAGCTGGTCGCTCAGCACGAAGAAATACCCCAGTCCCAAAAAGGCCACGGCGATGAAGATTGCCACGAATACCTGGGCCGGGAAGGGCCAGTTGGGCATGTCCTTGGGGTCAAGGTTGCGGAACTCGTCTAGGGTCATGGCTTGGCTCCCTGCGGTGCGACCTGGCCTTGCGGTGCGCTGGCAGCCGGGGCTGTCTGTTTGAAGGTGCTGGTCAGGCTGAACTCGCTCACGCGCTGGTTGCTGGCGGTGGAGGCTTTCACTTCCACCAGCTGCGGTTCGGTGAACACCGTGGACTGTGCCAGGGTACGCATGTAATTGGATACGCGGGCCCCGGACAGGCCATAGCCGCTGAAGCTGAAGTTGTTGCCGCTCTGGCTGAAGCTCTTCAGATAGATGCCATCCGGCGTCTGGCGAACCAGCTGGTCGAAAATGTGTACGGCATCATTACGACCCTGTTGCAGGCGTTCCACCAGCTGTTTGCGGGCCAGCAGGTCGTCACGCTGCTTCTTGAGTGCGCCGATGTCCTTGATTTGCTGATCCAGCTTGGCAATTTCGCCTTGCAGGAACTGGTTGCGCTCTTCCTGGTGCGATTCACGGGTGTCCAGAACGAAATAGCTCAGTCCGACAATCAGCAGGGCTACACCAAAGGCACTGCCCAGCAACAGCTGGAAGCGCAGGCGGTGTGCGGCTTTTTTCTGCTCGCGGTGCGGCAGGAGGTTGATGCGGATCATCAGTCAAACCTCCGCATGGCAAGTCCACATGCAATGAGCAGTGCAGGCGCATCCAGCAGCAATTCCTTCAGCCGGATTGAACTGGACTGCACCATGGAGGTGAAGGGGTTGGCAATCATGGTACTGATCTGGGTGCGGGAGGCCACTGCGTCGTCCAGTCCGGACAGCATGCTGCAGCCGCCGCCCAGGAGGATGTAGTCCACGCGCAGGTATTGCGACACGCTGACCGTGGTGTAGAAAAACTGCAGTGCGCGCTGGATTTCTTGTGCCAGCGCGTCGACAAACGGGTGCAGCAGTTCCGACTCGTAACCGTCCGGCATCGCCATGCTGCGTTTGCCGTTTTCCGCTTCGTCAAAGCTGATGCCGTAGCGGCGCTGGATGTCGCGGGTCAGTTGCTGGCCGCCAAACATCTGTTCGCGGTAGTAGATTTGCTGGCCGTTACGGATGACATTGCAGTGGATCTTGCTGGCACCGATATCAAACAGGGCAAAAGTCTGGTTCATACCATGATCGGGCAGTTGCTGCTGGATCTGCTCGAAGGCCGTCATCATGGCGAAGGATTCCACATCCACCAGATGGGCGCGCAGGCCAGCCATTTCCACTACAGCCACCCGTTCTTCCACTTTTTCCTTGCGCGCGGCACACAGCAGGACTTCCAGATCATCCAGACTGCTACTGGACGGGCCCAGCACCTGGTAATCCAGATTCACTTCATCGAGCGGAAAGGGGATGATCTGGTCGGCTTCGGACTCGATCATGCCTTCCATGTCCTCGGATTGGCTGACCGGTACCAGAAGCTTTTTGTAGATGGCCATCGAAGTGGGAATGGCGATGGCGACATTCCGGATAGGGCTGCCAAGTCGCTTCCATGCTTTGCGCAAGGTCTCGGCAATCCCTTCGATATCCACCAGATTGCCTTCGGAAACGGCTTCCTTGGGCAGGTTCTCAATTACATATCGCTCGATCTGGAAATTTTTGCCCGATCTGGACAGCTCTACCAGCTTGACCGAGGTAGTGCTGATATCAAGACCCAGCAGAGGAACATTCTTGGATTTCCCCAATCCAAGCTGATCCAGCCAGTCCGTACTGAACCGAAATTTGTCGGATAGCATCAGTTAAGGCCCCGAAATGGTCTAGTGCGACAGTTTTTGCACTGTCGCTGTCAATGTTTGTCTTGCTAGTTCTCACAAGACGTTATAATCCGCTTTCTTCCGAAAGCCTATTTGTAATTATGTTCAAACGACTTCTTGCGATTCTGGCCGGTTTGGTCATTGGTGGGGCCGTGCTGGCAGCCGGTGCGGCAGCCATTGCCATCATCATAACCTACCCGCGTTTGCCAAGTCTTGATGTGCTGACGGATTACCGTCCAAAAATTCCACTGCGCGTCTACTCGGCAGATGGCCAGTTGCTGGGAGAGTTCGGTGAAGAGCGCCGTTCGTTCGCCCGCATCCATGAAGTCCCGCAACTGATGAAACAAGCACTGCTGGCTGCCGAGGATGAAAGATTCTATCAGCATAGCGGCATCGACTACATGGGTGTCATGCGTGCTGCCGTCGGTAATCTGGTGTCCGGTCATGCCCGTTCCGGTGCCAGTACCATCACCATGCAGGTGGCCAAGAATTTCTTTCTTTCCAGTGAAAAGACTTTCACACGTAAGTTTAATGAAGCTTTGCTTGCTTTCAAAATCGAACATACGCTTTCCAAGGATCAGATTCTCGAGTTGTACTTCAACCAGATTTATCTTGGGCAGCGCGCTTACGGTTTTTCGGCTGCCGCACAAGCTTATTTCGGCAAGCCCATCACCGACCTGAGCGTTGCCGAAATGGCCATGCTGGCCGGCCTGCCCAAGGCACCTTCCGCCTATAACCCCATCGTCAATCCGGAGCGTGCCCACCTGCGTCAGCTGTATGTGCTGCGCCGCATGCGCGAGTTGAATTTCATTACCCAGGACCAGTATGACGCGGCCATCAAAGAGCCGCTGCATCTGGCCAGCGCCAGTGTTGACGCCAATCAGCCGGCCCTGTACGTGGCGGAAATGGTCCGTCAGGCCATGTACGAACGCTACAAGGATGCTGCCTATACCGAGGGCTACAAGGTCTACACCACGCTGGACAGCCATCACCAGCAATGGGCTTATGACGCACTGCGTGCCGGCCTGATCGATTTCGACCGCAAGCAGGGTTACCGTGCCCCGGAAAGTTATATCGATCTGGCCTCGGCAGAGGGAGAAGACCAGACCGAAGTGCTGGACGATGCACTGTCTGAAATTCGCGACAGTGGCGACATGCAGGCGGCCATCGTGCTGTCTGCCAGCCCGTCCGAAGTGCGCGCCTACCTGCGCGGCGGCAAGGTGGCGGTCATCAAGGGGCCGGGCCTGGAATTTGCCCGCCGTGCGCTCAACCCCAAGTTGGCAGCGGATAAACAGATTCGCCGCGGTGCGGTCATCCGTGTGCGTGCCAATGACAAGGGCTACTGGGAAATCGTACAGATGCCGGATGTCGAAGGGGCATTCGTGTCGATGGACCCGCGTAGCGGTGCCATCAAGTCGCTGGTGGGCGGCTTTGACTTCAACCGTCGCAGCTTCAACCACGTGACCCAGGCATGGCGTCAGCCGGGCTCCACCTTCAAGCCCTTTATCTATTCCGCCGGTATCGAACGCGGTGTGACGCCATCCACCATGTTCAACGATGCCCCGTTGACCGTGCCTGGTGCGCCGGGTACCGGTAATTGGGAACCGAAGAATGACGATGGCAAATTTGCCGGCCTGATTACCCTGCGCCGTGCGCTGACCCAATCCAAAAACCTGGTGTCCGTACGCTTGCTGATGGCGCTGGGAACCGATTACGCCCAGCAATATATCCAGCGTTTCGGCTTCTCGCCCAAACAGCATCCGGCCTACCTCACCATGGCGCTGGGGGCCGGTGCGGCCACGCCGCTGCAGATGGCGGAAGGCTATTCGGTGTTCTCCAATGGTGGCTACCGCATCAAGGCCTACTTCATTGACCGCATCGAAGACCAGTCCGGCCATGTGCTGGCCAAGACCCAGCCTGCGGTGGCCGGCCAGAATGCCACGCAGGCCATCGACCCGCGCAATGCTTTCATCATGACTTCCATGCTGAAAGATGTGGTGCGCTACGGTACGGCAGCCAAGGCAATGAGCCTGGGCCGCATGGACCTGGCCGGCAAGACCGGTACCACCAGCGACTGGAAGGATGCCTGGTTTGTCGGCTTCAACCCCAATCTGGTGGCAGCCACCTGGGTGGGTTACGACCAGCCGCGCTCGCTGGGCCGTTACGGTTATGGTGGCACCGCCGCGCTGCCGGTGTGGATGAACTACATGGCCAACGCGCTCAAGGGCGTGCCGGAAGTGGAACTGCCAGTGCCTGCCGGCATCGTGGTGAAACCGGGTGCCGGTCAGCGTGGTGGTGACGAGTACTACTACGAAGAATTCCAGAAGACCAATCCGGAACTGAAGATTGACAACCACGGCAGCATTCCGGGCGGTAACGCTTCTGATGCTGCGGCAGACGACCCTGCCGCGAAAGATCCGAACGCGCCTGCTGCCAAGGATGCCGTGGAAAACGTCAAGGAAATGCTGTTCTGAGCCAGATTGCAGTCCATCACAGCCCACCCCGTCCAGGGTGGGCTTTTTCATGTCTGCTTGGCGGTCACATCCGGCAGGATGTAGCGGATGCCGGACGATTAACAACTATAAACAGCTTGTCGATAGGCAAGGGCAAAGGGATTCCATATCATCTCAGCCTGTTTGCTGCTTTGCATCAGGCCTGTCGATCCTGACTCCGCTGACAATTTAAGCTGCTCCTTTCCCGGAAAACCAATATGTCTGCCGCTCCTGCCAAATCCACCCATACCTTGCGCAATGTTTCCCTGTTACTGCTGGCACTGGCGGCTGGTGGCTGGTGGTGGAGCAGTCATCGCAGTGCCGCACCGGATGCAGCCGCACCCAAGCGCGGTGGCGGCCCGGTAGCCGTGGCGGTGGCCCCGGTGATGCAGCAGGATGCGCCCTTGCAGCTGGAGGCTCTGGGCACGGTGACTGCCACCAATACGGTGACGGTGCACAGCCGGGTGGATGGCCAGTTGATGGCCCTGCATTTTGAGGAGGGCCAGCTGGTACAGAAAGGCCAGCTGCTGGCCGAACTGGACCCGCGTCCCTTTCAGGCTGCGCTGACTCAGGCCGAAGGCCAGCTGATGCGCGACCAGGCACTGCTGCAAAACGCCAGGCTGGACCTCACCCGTTACCAGCAGCTGCTGGCGCAGAATTCCATTGCCAAGCAGCAGGTGGATACCCAGCAGGCGCTGGTGGCCCAGTATCAGGGTACGGTGAAGCTGGATCAGGGCGCGGTGGCCACCGCCCGTCTGCAACTGGATTACAGCCGCATCACTGCGCCCTTGTCCGGCCGTGTCGGCCTGCGTCAGGTGGACCTGGGTAATATCGTGCACTCCAGCGACAGCAACGGCGTGGTGGTGATTACCCAGACCCAGCCCATTAATGTGTTGTTTGCCGTGCCGGAAACCAGCCTTGGCCAGGTGCTGGCTGCCGCGCGTGCCGCCAAGGGCAAATTGCAGGTGGAAGCCTGGGACCGTGACAACCGCCACAAGCTGGCCGATGGCGAGCTGCTGGCCATCGACAACCAGCTGAGCACCACCACCGGCACGGTGAACCTGAAGGCGCGCTTTGCCAATGCTGATGCCGTCTTGTTCCCCAACCAGTTTGTCAATGTGCACCTGCAACTGGGCGACCAGCCCGATGCAATCGTAGTCCCCAGCGTGGCCTTGCAGCAGGGCAAGGTGGGCAGCTATGTCTACACGGTGAATCCGGACCAGACCGTCAGCATCAGCAAGGTGAAAACCGGTGCGGTATCCGGCGACAACACCATTATCGAAGAGGGCGTGAAGCCCGGTCAGAAAGTGGTGGTGGATGGCCTGGACAAGCTGCGTGAAGGTGCGCAGATCAAGGTGATCGACCGGGCCATGCAGAATGCAGCCGATGGGAATGGCAAAGGCAAGGGCCGGGGCAAGCAGCATGCCGCCAGTGGCAGCTGGGGCGGCCAGCGCCAGCACGCCTCTGCCGCCAACTAAGCGCGGGATTACGGCATGAACCCTTCACGTCCCTTTATCCTGCGGCCGGTGGCCACCACCTTGCTGATGCTGGCCATCCTGCTCACCGGTCTGGTGGCCTGGAAGCTGCTGCCGGTATCGGCCCTGCCCGAGGTGGACTATCCCACCATCCAGGTGGTGACCCAATACCCCGGTGCCAGCCCGGAAGTCATCACGTCTTCCATTACCGCGCCGCTGGAGCGCCAGTTCGGCCAGATGCCGGGGCTGACCCAGATGTCGTCCACCAGTTCTGGCGGGGCATCGGTGATTACCTTGCAGTTCAGCCTGGAATTGACGCTGGATGTGGCCGAACAGGAAGTGCAGGCCGCCATCAATGCGGCGGGTAACCTGTTGCCCAGCGACCTGCCCAATCCGCCGATCTACAGCAAGGTGAACCCGGCGGATACGCCGATTCTCACCATCGCGGTCAGCTCGGACACCCTGCCGCTGACCAAGCTGGAAGACCTGGTGGACACCCGGCTGGCGCAAAAGCTGTCGCAAGTGCCGGGCGTGGGGCTGGTCAGCCTCAGTGGCGGTCAGCGACCTGCGGTGCGCATCCAGAGCAATCCCAAGGCACTGGCCGCGCGTGGCCTGACGCTGGAGGACATCCGCACTGCCATCAGCAATGCCAATGTGAACCAGGCCAAGGGCAGTTTTGACGGCCCGCAGCAAGCTTCCACCGTGGATGGCAACGACCAGCTGAAGTCGGCCGAGGAATACCAGAACGTCATCATCGCCTATCAGAACGGCGCGGCGGTGCGCTTGCGCGATGTGGCCAAGGTCGTTGATGCGGCAGAAAACATGCGGCTGGCAGCCTGGGCTGGTACGACGCCGTCCATCATCCTGAATGTGCAGCGTCAGCCGGGGGCCAATGTCATCCAGGTGACCGACCGCATCAAGGCCTTGCTGCCGCAACTGCAATCCACCTTGCCCGGCGCGGTGGATGTGAAGGTGCTGAGCGACCGCACTGTCACCATCCGTGCCTCGGTGGAGGATGTCGAGTTTGAACTGATGCTGGCCATCGGCCTGGTGGTGATGGTGATTTTCGTGTTCCTGCGCAATGTGCCGGCCACCATCATTCCTGCCGTGGCGGTGCCGCTGTCGCTGGTGGGCACGTTTGGCGTGATGTACCTCACCGGCTTTTCCATCAACAACCTCACCCTGATGGCGCTGACCATTGCCACCGGCTTTGTGGTGGACGATGCCATCGTGATGATCGAGAACATCGCCCGCTACATCGAGGAAGGCGAAAAGCCGATGGCGGCGGCACTGAAGGGCTCGCAGCAGATTGGCTTTACCATCATCTCGCTCACTTTCTCGCTGATTGCGGTGCTGATTCCGCTGCTGTTCATGGGCGATGTGGTGGGGCGGCTGTTCCGTGAATTTGCCATCACGCTGGCGGTGTCCATCCTGATTTCGGCTTTCATCTCGCTCACCCTGACACCGATGATGTGCGCGCGCCTGCTCAAGCACGTGCCGGAAGAAAAACAGGGCCGTTTCTACCATGCCAGCGGGGCCTTCTTCGACCGCATCATTGCCCGTTACGGCCAGATGCTGGGCTGGGTGCTGGAACGGCAAAAGCTCACCCTGCTGGTGGCATTGGGCACCTTGCTGCTCACCGTGCTGCTGTATGTGGCGGTGCCCAAGGGCTTTTTCCCCTTGCAGGACACCGGCGCCATCATGGGCAGCAGCGAGGCGGCGCAGAGTATTTCTTTCAGCGCCATGGCGCAGAAGCAGGAACAACTGGCCCAGGCCTTGCTGAAAGACCCGGCGGTGGACAGCCTGTCGTCCTTCATCGGGGTGGATGGCAATAATGCCTCGCTCAACAGCGGCCGCCTGCAAATCAACCTCAAGCCCAAGGGCGAACGTGATGACATCCGCACCGTGCTGGCCCGCCTGCAACAAAGTGCCGCCAGCGTGCCGGGCATGTCGCTGTATTTGCAGCCGGTGCAGGATTTGTCGATCGATACCCGTGTCAGCCGCACCCAGTACCAGTTCACCCTGCAGGCCACCAATCCGGACGAGCTGTCGCAATGGGTGCCCAAGCTGGTGCACAAGCTGAACCAGCTGCCGCAACTGGCGGATGTGGCCAGCGACTTGCAGGACAAGGGCCTGCAAGCCTATGTCAACATCAACCGTGATACCGCCGCCCGGCTGGGCGTCACCACTGCAGCCATCGACAATGCGCTGTACGACGCCTTTGGCCAGCGGCTGATTTCCACCATCTTCACCCAGACCAACCAGTACCGCGTGGTGCTGGAAGTGGACGCGCAGAACCAGCAAGGCCCGCTGTCGCTCAAGGGCATCTACGTGCCCACCGCCAGTGGCGGCCCGGTGCCGCTGGATACGGTGGCCAGCATAGAACAGCGCCCGACCGCGCTCACCATCAACCATCTGGGGCAATTCCCCACCACCACCATCTCGTTCAACCTGGCCAAGGGCGCGGCACTGGGCCCGGCGGTGGAGGCCATCCGTCAGGCTGAAGCCGAACTGGGTATGCCGGCCAGTCTGGATACCAGATTCCAGGGCGCGGCGCTGGCCTTTCAGGCTTCGCTCAGCAACACGCTGTGGCTGATCCTGGCGGCCATCATCACCATGTATATCGTGCTGGGGGTGCTGTACGAGAGCTATATCCACCCCATCACCATCCTGTCGACGCTACCCTCGGCCGGTATCGGTGCCCTGCTGGCCTTGCTGGTGTCCGGCAAAGACCTGTCGGTGATTGCCATCATCGGCATCATCCTGCTGATCGGCATCGTCAAGAAAAACGCCATCATGATGATCGACTTTGCGCTGGAGGCCGAGCGCGAGCAGGGCATGAGCCCGCGCGATGCCATCTACCAGGCCTGTCTGCTGCGTTTCCGCCCCATCCTGATGACCACCATGGCGGCGCTGCTGGGCGCGCTGCCGCTGATGTTGGGCAGCGGCATGGGTTCCGAATTGCGCTCGCCGCTGGGTGTCACCATGGTGGGCGGGCTGCTGGTCAGCCAGGTGCTGACGCTGTTTACCACCCCGGTGATTTATCTGGCCTTCGACCGGCTGGCCCGGCGCTGGCGGCGTCCAGGCCATGCCGCTGACGATGACCAGGCAGAGGCCGAGGCATGATACCGTCCGCGCCCTTCATCCGGCGGCCCATTGCCACCACGCTGCTGACGCTGGCCATCCTGCTGGCGGGCTTTCTCGCCTTCAAGCTGCTGCCGGTGTCGCCCTTGCCGCAGGTGGATTTTCCCACCATCTCGGTCAGTGCCAAGCTGCCCGGTGCCAGCCCGGAAACCATGGCGTCCACCGTGGCCACCCCGCTGGAACGGGCGCTGGGGCGTATTGCCGGGGTGACCGAAATCACCTCGTCCAGCTCGCTGGCGTCCACCCGCATTACCTTGCAGTTTGACCTCAACCGCGACATCAACGGTGCCGCACGCGATGTACAGGCCGCCATCAACGCGGCCCGGTCGCTGCTGCCCACCGGCATGCCGTCCAACCCCACCTACCGCAAGGTGAACCCGGCCGACGCGCCCATCATGATCATCGGCCTGACCTCGGACTCGCTCACCCGCGGCCAGATGTACGATGCCGCCGACTCCATCCTTGGCCAGAAGCTGGCCCAGGTGGAGGGTATTGGCGATGTGAATATCGGTGGCGGCGCACAGCCGGCAGTGCGGGTGGAAATGAACCCGCTACAGCTGAACCATTACGGTATCGGCATGGAAACGGTGCGCGCCGCCATCACCAGTACCAATGCCAACCGGCCCAAGGGCTTTGTCGAGGACGGCCAGCGTCACTGGCAGGTACAGGCCAATGACCAGGCCGGCAAGGCCAGCGACTACCTGCCGCTGGTGGTGAGCTACAAGAACGGCGCTGCAGTGCGCCTGTCCGACGTGGCCGAGGTAAAGGATTCGGTACTGGATGTGCGCAATGCCGGTTTGCTGGGCAAGCAACCGGCGGTGATGATCATCCTGTTCCGCCAGCCGGGTGCCAACATCATCGAAACGGTGGAGCGGGTGAAGGCCTTGCTGCCGCAGTTGCAGGCGTCCATTCCCGCCGCCATCAAGATGCAGGTGGTGATGGACCGCACTTCCACCATTCGTGCCTCGCTGTCCGAGGTGGAGCGCTCGCTGCTGATTTCCATCGCGCTGGTCATCCTGGTGGTCTTCCTGTTCTTGCGTAATGGCCGTGCCACCGCCATTCCTGCCATCACCGTGCCGGTATCGCTGGTGGGCACTTTTGCCGTGATGTATCTGTGCGGCTTTTCGCTCAACAACCTCAGCCTGATGGCGCTGACCATTGCCACCGGTTTTGTGGTGGACGACACCATCGTGGTGCTGGAAAACATTGCCCGCCATATCGAAAACGGCATGAAGCCCTTCCAGGCCGCCTTGCAGGGCGCGCGTGAGGTGGGTTTTACCGTGCTGTCGATGAGCATTTCACTGATTGCGGTGTTCATTCCCATCCTGATGATGGGCGGCATCATCGGCCGCCTGTTCCGCGAGTTTGCCGTCACGCTGTCGGTGGCCATTCTGGTGTCGCTGCTGGTGTCGCTCACCACCACGCCCATGCTGTGTGCGCGCTGGCTGAAAAGCCATGGCGAACACAAGCCGGGCCGCCTGTTTGTCTGGAGCGAGCGCATGTTCGACGCCATGCTGGCCGGCTATCGCCGCAGCCTTGGCTGGGCGCTGCGCCACGGCCCGCTGATGATGCTGATGCTGGCGGCCACCATTGCGCTGAATGTCTATCTGTATGTGATCGTGCCCAAAGGCTTTTTCCCGCAGCAGGACACCGGCCGTCTCACCGGCATGATCAAGGCCGATCAGAGCATTTCCTTCCAGGCCATGCAGCAAAAGCTGCAACGCTTTATCGACGCGGTAGGGCAGGACCCGGCAGTGGACAAGGTGATCGGCTTTACCGGCGGCGGCCAGCGCAACACCGCCAATATGTTTGTCAGCCTCAAGCCGCTGGGTGAGCGCACGGAAAGCGCCGATCAGGTGATTGCCCGCCTGCGCAAGCGGCTGGCGCGCGAGCCGGGGGCGCAGTTGTTCTTGCAGTCGGTGCAGGACATCCGCGTGGGTGGACGGGCGGCCAATGCCCAGTACCAGTACACCCTGCAAGGGGATGATCTGGAAGAGCTGCGCCGCTGGACGCCCAGGGTACAGCAGGCGCTGCAAAAACTGCCGATGCTGGCCGATGTCAGCAGCGATCAGGAAATCAAGGGCCTGCAAACCACGCTCACCTTCGACCGTGACGCCATGGCGCGCCTGGGCCTGACCCAGTCGCAAGTGGATTCGGTGCTGAACGACGCCTTCGGCCAGCGCCAGGTGTCCACCATCTACAACCCGCTCAACCAGTACCACGTGGTGCTGGAAGTGGCACCCCAGTACTGGCAAAGCGCCGAAGGCCTGCGCAGCATCTATCTGCAAACCACCACCGGCCAGCCGATTCCGCTATCCGCCTTTGCCCGCTGGCAGCCCACCAATACCGCGCTGGCGGTGAACCACCAGAGCCAGTTTGCCGCTACCACCGTGTCCTTCAACCTGCCGCCGGGCAGTTCGTTGTCCGACGCTACTGCCGCCATCGACAAGGCGACCGCGGACATCGGCCTGCCATCGTCGATACACGGCAGCTTCCAGGGTACGGCCAAGTCCTTCCAGGATTCGCTGGGCAGCCAGCCGGTGCTGATTCTGGCTGCCATGGTGGCGGTGTATATCGTGCTGGGCATGCTGTATGAAAGCGTGGTGCATCCGCTCACCATCCTGTCCACGTTGCCGTCGGCCGGGGTAGGGGCCTTGCTGGCGCTGCTGGCCACCGGTGGCGAATTCAACATCATCGCGCTGATCGGCGTGCTGCTGCTGATCGGCATCGTCAAGAAAAACGCCATCATGATGATCGACTTTGCCCTCAGTGCCGAACGCGAGCAGGGTCTCAGTTCGCACGATGCCATTCTGCAAGCCTGCCTGCTGCGCTTCCGCCCCATCATGATGACCACGCTGGCCGCCCTGTTTGGCGCATTGCCGCTGGCACTGGGGCATGGCGACGGTGCCGAGATGCGCACCCCGCTGGGCATCTCCATTGTCGGTGGCCTGCTGCTCAGCCAGTTGCTGACGCTGTACACCACGCCGGTGGTTTACCTGTATCTGGACCGTTTCCGCCTGTGGTGCCAGCAATGGCGTGACAACTGGCGCAGCCGGGCTGCTGCCGCACACAAGGAATGACACGCATGTCTGCATTCACCCCGTCCCGGCTGGTACTGGCCGGCCTGATCAGCCTGCTGCTGGCAGGCTGCGCCATCGGCCCGGACTACACCCGGCCCAAGATGGACATTCCGGCAACGTACAAGGAAGACGGCCGCTGGAAAACCGCCACTCCGCAAGATGCCGCTCCGCGTGGCAACTGGTGGGCGGTGTATCAGGACCCGCAGCTCGACAGCCTGATGGACACCCTCAACCGGCAAAGCCCCACCATTGCCCAGGCCGAGGCCAATTACCGTAATGCCCGCGCCTTGCTGGATCAGGCCGAAGCCAGCCTGTGGCCCACCATCAGCAGCACCGCCAGCAAAACCCGCGGGGTGACAACGGCGGGCGGCAGTGTCAGCAATCAGTACAATCTGTCTGCCAGCGCCAGCTGGGAAGTGGACCTGTGGGGTACGGTGCGCCGCGCGGTGGAGGCGGGCAATGCCAAGGAGGCGGCCAGCGCCGCCCAACTGGCGTCCATCCGCCTGAGCAGCCAGGCCCAGCTGGCTACTGCCTACCTGCAACTGGTGGCGGCCGATGTGCAGCTCAAGCAATTGCAGGACAGCGAGGCCAATCTGCTGCAAACCCTGCAGCTCACCCGCAACCAGTTTGCCGTGGGCATGGTGTCGGATGATGCCGTGGCGCAGGCGGAAAGCAGCTGGAAAACCGCTCAGGCCGCCCGCGTGGACAAGCAGCTGAGCCGTGCCCAGCTGGAGCACGCCATCGCCGCCTCGCTGGGTGTGGCCCCGGCCAGCTTCACGCTGCCGGTCAGCAAAACCCTGCCCCATCTGCCACAACTGCCCGCCGGCCTGCCGTCCACCTTGCTGGAGCGCCGTCCGGACATCGCGGCGGCAGAGCGGGCGGTGGCACAGGCCAATGCCGAAATCGGCATTGCCAAGGCCGCGTTCTTTCCCACGCTGAACCTGACTGCCAGCGGCGGCTACAAGAGCAGCAGCTTTGCCGACTGGGTAAGCCTGCCCAACCGTATCTGGAGCGTGGGGCCGCAACTGGCACTCACCCTGTTTGACGGTGGCTTGCGCCGCGCACAGACCGCCGCCGCCGTGGCCAGCTACGACGCCAGCGTGGCCAGCTACCGCCAGACCGTGCTGTCCGCTTTCCAGGCCGTAGAGGACAATCTGTCCGCCCAGGCGCTGCTGGACGAGGAAATGCAGTACCAGCAAGCGGCACTGGCTGCGGCGCAGCGGGCGGAAACCATTGCACTCAACCAGTATCGCGCCGGGGTGGTGAGTTATCTGAATGTGCTGACCGCGCAAAACAGCCGCATCAGCGCCGAAAACAGCCTGTGGACCCTGAAAAACCGCCAGTACACCGCCAGCGTGGCCTTGATTGCTGCTCTCGGTGGCCAGTGGTAGCTGCCGGTATTACCGCCATGCAAAACAGCCCGTCAAGGGCTGTTTTTCGTGGAATGAGCAATCGGATAACGGCGCTCAGAATGGCCGTCGACCGCTGATGGCACCGGGGGACTGCACGCTCCATTCGCTGATCACCAGATAGCCATCCTGCACGGCAAACAGCATGGACAGGTCCACGCTGCGCAGCAGGGTGCCGGGCGTGTGGCTGTGTGGCTCCAGCCAGCCGTGGGCACGATGCACTACAAAGCCCACGCCATTGGCCTCGGCCAGGCAGTTGATATCGCCAAAGGCGCGCAACTGGCGCAGGACGGCGTCCAGTGGGCCGCGCAGGTTCAGCGTGCGTTCGGCATCACTCCAGCGCGGCCAGTAGCTGCCAGCCCCCTGTGGCCTGGCCTGTTGCCACAAGCTGGCGAAATCCGCGATGACGCGGCGGCCCAGCTGCTCCAGTGCCAACTGGCATTTCCACTCCAGCGTGGCCAGGGTTTCATCCGGACTCAGGGCAAACAGTTGCTGATCCAGCAGCGCGCCGCTGTCAAAGCGCGGCTCCACCACATGGCAGCTCACCCCCCATTGGCTGCGTTGCTCCAGAATGGCGCGTACCAGCGGAAACGGCCCGCGCGCCTCCGGCAGCGGCGAGGGGTGAAAGTTGACCGCACGGGGCAGGTAAGGCCGCCAGTCCGGTACTTTCCAGTCATAACTGCCCAGCAGCAGGGCTTCGCAGCCCTGGGCGGCCAGCGCGGCCAGATCCGCCTCGGTCATTGGTGACAGCTGCACGGGAATGCCCAGCCGGGCCGCCTGTTCCACCACCAGCCGGTTGTCGTGGATCTTGCCATCCAGCGGGCAGGTGAAGATTTTCAACGGCTGCCAGCCGGCCATCAAGGCAAGGTCCAGCAGCACCTTGAAACGGTCGGTCAGGGTAATGGCAAAGCGCATGGCGGCATCCGGGCATGAATCAGGCTGACAGATATACCAGCTTGTCGGCCTGTCGGGGCCGGACTGGCAAACACCTTAACAATTCTGCTCAGCACGCCCCGGCTGACGGCGGCGGGGCTGGATGTACGCTGCCAGCGCCATCACTGCTGGCTGGTGTGGCGGACACCGCCGGTTTGCGCAGGCGGCTGGGGCGCAGCTGACCACTGGCTTCCAGCGCCGGATAGGCCGTGGCGCACAGATGGGAGTGGATACGCTTGAAGTCACGCAGGATATCCAGATGCAGCGAGCTGGTTTCCATGCTTTCCAGCCTGCCTTCGCGCAGCCGTGCCATATGGCTTTCGGCGGCTTGCATTTCCAGTTCGCGCACCCGGGTTTTTTCGTCCAGCAACTGGCGTGCCGCCTTGACGTCGCCGGTCAGGAACACGGAGAAGGACAGCTTGAGATTGTCGATGATCAGGCGGTGAAAGGCCTCCAGTTCCTGCGCTCCTTCGCGCGAGAACTGCAGCTGATGCTTGATCTTCTTGTTGGCCAGCTCCATCAGGTTCTTGTCGATGATGTCGCCGATATGCTCCAGATTGATCGACAAGGCCATGATTTCCATCGCCCGCCGCCCTTCGGCCTCATCCAGGCTGTCGCGAGTCAGCTGCACCACGTACAGCTTGATGGCCTCGTACAGGCTGTCCACCGCGTTGTCGCGTTGCGAAACCGCCAGTGCCAGCTTGCGGTCATTGCCCAGCAACACCTGCATGGATTCGCGCAGCATGGTTTCCACGATATCGCCCATGTGCAGGGCCTCGCGGGCGGCACAGGCCAGCGCCACGCTGGGCGTGCCCTGTACGCTGGCATCCAGATACAGCGGTTGCGCCGGGTCGTCCGCGGCCTTGCTGTCCGGCAGCCAGCGGCACAGCAAGCGCGACAAGGGCTGGATGGGCGGCAGGAATACCAGCGCCACCACCACATTGAACAGGGTGTGGAAGTCCGCCGCCAGCCGCGCCGGATTGTCCTCCAGCTGGCCCAGCCAGCCCAGCAACGGGTCCAGCAGGGGCAGGAATAGTGCACAGCCTGCCAGCCGGGTGAGCAGATTACCCGCCGGCAGTCGGCGGTGCGCCGGATTGCTGCTGGACAAACCTTCGATGAAGGGGTTGAGCGCGCTGCCCAGATTGGCACCCAGAATCAGCGCACAGGCGGCCAGTGGCGGAATGAAGCCGGAATAGGCCAGCGACATGGTGAGCAAGACCGTGGCCACACTGGAGTGCGCCAGCCAGGTCAGCACGGTACCCAGCAGCAGGGTAAGCAGCGGCTCGCCGGTAATGGCCGACAGGATTTCGCGCACCAGCGGCGCGTTTTCCGCCGGCGCCAGGCTGGTGAGCAGCAAGTGCAGCGACAGCAGCATCAAGCCCAGGCCAATGGCCACCCGGCCCAGGTCACGCCCCCGGGCATCACGGCTGCGCTTGAAAGCCACCACACCCAGCACCAGCAACAAGGGCGAGATGGCGGAGGAGTCAAACGACAGCAGCTGCACAATCAGCGTGGTGCCGACATTGGCCCCCAGCATCACCGCCAGCGCCGGGGCCAGCTCCACCATGCCGGAGGCAGAAAACGATGACAGCATCAGCGCGGTGGCAGTGCTGCTTTGCAGCAGGGCGGTAATGCCCAGCCCGGCCAGAAAGGCCTGCAGGCGGGTGCGCAATACCGTAGCCATGACCCGGCGCAGGCTGGCACCAAAGGCGCGCACGATGCCGCTGTGCACCATGTGCAGGCCCCACAGCAATAGCGCCACGCCTCCCATCAGGTCCAGCAGGATGGAAGTCACCATATTGTTCTCCCCGACGATGTGCTGCCTGGGTCAGCCCGCAGCAGGCGTGCTGTGGCTGACTAGTGGGCGGCGGCCCGGCTGACATCCTGCCAGTGTAGGAGGGGTCAACCGGCAAAATCCGCCAGCAGGCGACCTGTTCTTGTGTAAATCCGTAGCAAATGCCGTGCCGGCAGCTGATTTCGGTATACCTCACCCACCACGCAAGCGCCATGTGGACTTTGCAGTGCAGCACCAAGCTGCGCCGTGCTTTGACGCATGCGCCGCCCGCTATACAATGGGCGGCTCTTTATCCACAGATAGCCACCTGTTGCGCTGCATCCATCCGATGCCGTCTGCCGGGTGCCAGGCCTTCCATGTCTCTTCGTCCTTCCTCCAGCGTGAATGCTGGCAGTTACCGTCCCGATATCGATGGCCTGCGTGCACTGGCCGTGCTGGCCGTGGTGCTGTTTCACATCGGCGTGCCGGGTTTTGGCGGCGGTTTTGTCGGGGTGGATATCTTTTTCGTCATTTCCGGCTTCCTGATCAGCGGCTTGCTGCGGCAGGAGCTCATCAGCCAGGGTCGCATCGACTTCAAGGCCTTCTATGCCCGGCGCTTTCGCCGTCTGGGCCCGGCACTGTTGCTGATGGTATGCGTGGTGTTGCTGCTGTCCTACTTTGTGCTGCTGCCGGACGACCAGAACAAGCTTGGCCGGGAAATCCGCGGCGTGGCATTGCTGTCGGCCAACCTGCATTTCTTGCAGCATGCGTTTGATTATTTCAATTCCGCGTCCGACCTCACCGTCATGCTGCACACCTGGTCGCTGGCGGTGGAAGAACAGTATTACCTGGCCTGGCCCTTCATCATGTGGGGGCTGTACCGCCTGAATGGCCGTCAGCCGCACAAGGTGGCGCGCAGCCTGCCTCCCTTGCTGTGGCTGATTTTTGTCGCCTCGCTCGCTTACTGCCTGTGGCTGTCCTATCACGAAACCCCGCGCGCTTTTTACCTGATGCCCACCCGCGCCTGGGAATTCGCCGCCGGTGCGCTGCTGGCCATCACTCCGCTACCTGCTGGCTGGAAAGCGCATGCTGGCGTAGCCAGTGGCACCGGTTTGCTGCTGTTGCTGGGCTCGGTGCTGGGCCTGAACGAAACCATGGTGTTCCCTGGCGTCATCGTGCTGTTGCCGGTGCTGGGCAGTGTGCTGTTCCTGTTGGGTGGCCAGCTGAATGCGGACAATGCCGTCAGCCGTCTGGCTGCGCGTCGGCCCTGGACCGACATCGGCATCCTTTCCTACGGCTTTTACCTGTGGCACTGGCCGCTGCTGGCGCTGGGCCGCTACTGGGGCCTGGGTGAGCGCAGCCTGCCGCGCGACCTGCTGCTGGGCGGCGTACTGGCCTTGTTGCTGTCCTGGCTGAGCTATCGCTATGTCGAGCAACCCATCCGCCAGAAAAAACTGCGCGCCTTCACCGCCACCAAGGCCACGCTGTGGAGCGGTTTTGGCATGATCGTGGGCATGTGGCTGCTGGGCAATGTGGCCATGTTCCTGTTGCCACGCGCACCGTGGTCCGGCCATCAGGCACTGTTGCAGGCCAAGGGTGACGCCATGGTCATGCACGGCAATTGCGCCATGCCCAAGGACGGCCTGCCCTTGTCGCCGGTGGCGCAGTGCGTGGAAGGCCAGCGCAATGGCCCGGTCAGGCTGCTGGCCTGGGGCGATTCGCACACCGACCACCTGATGCCGCTGTATGAAACCCTGGCGCAGCAACAGCATATTGCCATCCTGCGCCGGGTGTACCACGGCTGCCCGCCACTGCCGGATGTCACCCCGGTGGGCGAGGGCAAGCTGCGCACCTGGTGCACCAACTTTTCCCGTGCGGTGCGGGACGAACTGCCGCAGCTCAAGCAACAGGGCGTCAGCGGCGTGCTGATGAATGTGCGCTGGAGCGGCTATGCCGCACTCAACAAACCGGGTGAAAACAGCATTGCCGTGCTGGCCGCCGGGCAGAACGGCATGCCGGACAGCGTGTGGGACAAACAGGTGGGCATGGCACCGCTGGACCGCGCCACCTCGCTGGCCGTGCTGCAACAGGCGCTACAGCGCAATGCCGCTTACCTGCAGCAACTGGGGCTGAAGCTGGTGCTGGTGTTGCCGGAGCCGGAAATGCAGCGCTCGCCGCCAGAGTGCGTGATACGGCTGGGAGCCGCTGCCTGTAATGTCAGCCGCCAGCAAGCCGAGGCAGAACGCGCCGACGTGGTGGCCATGCTGCGCAAGGTGGCCAGTCAGGCGCCGAATGTGCGCGTCTGGGATGGTTTCGACCATTTCTGCGATGCCACCACCTGCTACGCCAGCCAGAACGGCCATATCCGCTATCAGGACAAAAACCACATCACCGCCAGCATGGCCCGTTCCATGGCAGCCGATTTCAAACCGGTATTCGACTGGGCCTTGCAGCCGCTGGCCAAACCCTGAAGTCATCCGCCCTGATCAAGAGAAAGCCGCCAGTGATGGCGGCTTTCAAACCTTCACTCTTTCTGAAAGAAAAGCGAGGCACCCTTACAGGGTAAGGGCGGGGGGGATTAGATAGACAGGCTGCGGGATCAATTACTTGGTCGGCAGGCCCGGCCTGGCCGGGTCCAATACAAGCGCACCAGATACGCTGGTCAGTAGCCTGAAAGCCGCCTGTGATGGCGGCTTTGTGCTGTGTGGCCGCATTGGCGGCATAGTTGCTTAGCTCACTCTGCATTTCGGCATTCGAGGCCGGCTCACGCACCACCAAGGCCAAGAATCAGCCTCACCAGTGCAAGAATGGACCGTAAGCCAACAAGCCCGCCATACTTGCATCATCAAGCGCAGCGTTGCCAGCTTCGGCAAGCCTCGCCACGCCGGAAACAAGAGAGGGCCACACCATGCTCCGGGAACTGGAAATCGTCGAACAACTGATACTGGGCCAGGACCCGCTACACCGCGGCCAGGCCTTGCACACCCCGAAAGACCCGGCGCTGGACCAGGCCCGCGCCATCTACTACCAGCAGCTCAAAAGGGTAAGCAAGCAGCATGCCGGCCAGCCCGTTCCGCCATCTGCTCCGGTCCGTCCCGGTCACAGCCGCGCTGGCGAGCGCTGGAGCATTGCCGAAGACAACCGGCTGAGTGCGCTGTGGGAAACCTCCAGCACCGTCACCAGTGCAGATCTGGCTGAGAAGCTGGGCCGCAGCCGTGCCGCCATCCTCGCCCGGCTGGTGAAGCAAGGCTATTTTGCCGACCAGGCCAGCGCCATGCAGGCGGACGACCTGCGGCTGGAACAAGCCGGCCAGCCCGCCTGGTGGGCCAGCCAGCCGCCACCGTTGCCACTGCCGGACCTTGACCGGCAGCGTGACAGCAACCCCAATGCCGGCAAAGCCTGGAGCACCAGCGACGACGCCCGGCTACGCGCCAGCTGGCACGACCCCGCCGCTCCCGACTGCGCCAGCATCGCGCAAAGCATGGGCCGCAGCCGCGCAGCCATCATCGCCCGGCTGGTGCGTATCGGCGAATATCCCGACCGCGATGCGGTACGGGCGGCGGACAGGGAGAGGGGAAGCAATTTGGGGCGGGATGACTGAATGCTGGCAATGTCAGCTGACTGCTGTTAGAGCAACGCATAAAAAAAGCCGCATTCCTTTACAGGATGCGGCTTTGTGGATTTTTGTGAATGCACAGTGCAGTGCAAGTGGTGCCCCGACAGGAATCGGATTTGTATCCCATCTTGCTGATTTTTATGTGGTAATTTTTAAACCGTCTAAAAATGTACCAACATTTGTACCAACGTAGCGAAAAATGGTGATTTTGCGACGTTCGGAGGGAACCGAATTAAAACTGCTTGCCGTTGTCATTGCAAGTGTTTGCGGGGCTGAAATAGATCACCAACACACGACGCAAGTATAGCAGATGGATTGGTCTCGACTCACGGCCAAACATCTGTGTAAACGCTCGATTGTAGTTCTGTTGTGCACCCAGTGAATCGTGAGGCACATCCTGCCAAGCGGATGAAGTGCTGTCGTGCCAAGCAGGACTACGGCCTCTACAACCTTCCTGGCGGTAAATGGACTTTTTATGACTTGCGCCGCACGGTAGCCACGCGGATGGAAGAGCTGGGAATTGAGCGGGACATGGTTGCCCGGGTCCTGGTTCATGCAAGGCCTGATGCCAAAACGACAGGGCGCTATGCAAGACATACCCATTGGGAACAGCGCTGTAAAACACTGGATCTGCTGGGGAGCGCACTTGAGCTCTGTGCGAATGGTCAACTTTCCTTGGTCGAAGGTGGTAACGTCGTGCAGCTCAAAAGAGCCTGACAAGAACAATATGCAGATTACCAGCACGATCGTGATGATGGTCTGCATCTCATTCCGGTTCTGTTTGGGTTGACTTACTTGTAGTCAACTATGCTGCTGTCTTGCCTATCTGTTTTACGTTGACCGGTACATGATCCCGGCCTCATCTCTGCTGTGGATATCCCCTCAAGAGTCTCACCTTCACTAACAAATATCCCCCTGAATCTGCCGTACTTTAGGTCATGATAGTTGCCGGAATTACCGAGTTCATCGGTCATAAATTCTTCGGCAATTATTAATATTAGATAATTTTAATTTTATGATATTTGTCAAATAGGGCCGATAATTATGGATCCTATTTAAGGAAAGTCAGTTCCATGTACCACGCTTATCCCCTGTCATTGCCTATGATTACCTGATCTACCACGAGCGCACTGTTTTTATCTGTAGCATGCTTGTTGCAAGGGGGAGAATGTCCGATTATGGGATGGCAGGTTGTAGGGAAAGTGATCGTCAAAGGGAGTGCAGATGGCACGAGGCTTTACAGGAAGTCGGGGGGCTATTTCCAACAAAACGGCCGAAGGGTTGAGAGATTCTTGTCGGAGTTGGATCCCCGGGCGGGTGCTGCTAGATGGCCACGGTCCAGCTATCGTAGTGGGTGACTTACAAAACGCTGTCAGCACGGTCATTTCTGGAATGCGACTGGCAGTGCGTTTGCTGGGTGCTGATGCGTTGCCATACCGATTCGTGAGAGTCGAAGCTGGGGTGGACGTATTTGATTCCACTCATCTGGTAGAGGAACTGAAGTGGCTCAAAAGCAATGAGTTTCGTGAGATGTGGCTGCATTTGTCAGATTACGAGGTACATCCGTACCTGAGATTACTGTTGATGCTGGTCAATGCCTTGAATGACTCTGTTACAGACTCTTGGCCTCGCACCATGAACTCCGCGCATTCTTCAAGCCAAGACCCAGAGCTTGCGAGTGCATGGAATCAGCTTGTCTTGGATTTTCGTGAAAAGGTAAAACAGAAAAAGTTCGAGGCATCTCGACAACTGATGGTACGCACTGCAAACAAAAATGCACGAGGTTGCAAGGACTACATCAACGGCTTGCAAAAAATCTACAAAGATCTGTATGTGCAACGACTAGAGCTGAGCTACACCCGGGAAACCCGGTGTACTCCCGGCTCAATCAAAGACGATTTGGCAACGCTCTTGCGGAGTCGTAACCAGAGGCGGTTCGAAAAAAGCTGGTATGGTTTGACCGGCTATGTGTGGAGGCTTGAAAGAGGCGATCTTAACTGGAAGGTTCACCTTGTTTTGTTCTTTGATGGCCGGATAGTCACGACACCAAAGCAGGCTGAGATGATTGCCAGTATCTGGATGCAGGGCTTGAACAAGGTGGGGCACATCTCCTATTTGCTGCAAGCCAAACCAGTTAACTACCAGCTTTGTGCTATCGGGCTGATGAAGCGTGGTGAGCCTGATGCGGACAGGCAGCTAAAAATGCTGGTCCATTACATGACTAAGTTGGATGCGGTGATGCGGTTAAGCATCCAGGACGACCCGCGGTTTGTGACCTATAGCCGTGGTCAACTCCCTCGCAATAAGCCGAAGCCGAGTACCCAAAAAAAGCAAGAGCCCACTGCGGTGAAGTCAACAACCTACCATGGCCTTCCAATCTATATGGGCAAGGATAGCAGGCTTAAGTCAGATCCGTGGCGTGCACTATTTCCTAGCTTCAATGCGCGGCGGAGAGGAAAGAAACATGTGATTGAATGTAACCATTCTGGGTCGAAGCCAGATGCGGAGACCGTCTCAAGTGAACCGAATGAAGTGCCCGGACATCAGAAAATGGAACCATCACTACCTGTGCTTCCACAGGTGGGTAATCCGCCACGTCCTTTTGGAGTGATTGAGGTGAACGGTGTGAAAGTGCAGATAAGAAAGAAGAGAGTCAAGATTTCGACATAGGTATCGACGGCCATGCGGTGAGATTTTTACTGCGCACCTGAATGATGTGTCCTAACACACAGGTTGCACATCATGAAATTTCTACGCTTGAAGGATGTCCTTGAAAAGACCGGTTTGTCACGCTCCACCCTGTACCAGTTGATGAGTGATAGTGCGTTTCCCCAGTCAGTCTCTCTTGGAGAGCGATGTGTCGGCTGGGTTGAGAGCGAGATTGATGACTGGATGCTGGCCAAAATTGAAGAGCGTGATCTTAGCCACGCATGATGTATAGGTGATTTTCTTGACTGGATGATGCGCTTCTCTGGTAAAGCACCGTGGCCGAGGTGGTCATGGTGCTTTACCAGAGTGCAGACCGTGGTCACTTTGTCCGTGAGTACGGGCCTAAGTTTGTCATTCAATCCAAGCAATATGGGAAATGTAGAGCTGCATTTTCTCGGTATTGGTAATATGCTTTTATTGCTATTACTGTATGGTTATTAATAACTAGTGGTGATATTGGTGCTCAAGTAGACAGACAAGACGAATTGCACTGCCCATAAGCAGAGTGCAATTCGGATGATTGCCATGTACTGACCTGAGTGGACATTGGTACCCAGGCAGACTGATCGCAACAGTAGACGAAGGAGCTGTATGGTGACTGGCATCAAGCCGCATCTACATATTGTTCGTTCATCTGTGCCTGTCTATCAGCTGCGTATCGCGCTGACTGATTCAGAGCCATTGATCTGGCGACAGCTACTGGTACCAGGGTCTATTACCCTGGCAACGCTGCATGTCATCTTCCAGCATGCCATGGGGTGGCACGGTAGCCATCAGCATGAGTTCGTGATCGGTGATACCTGCTATGGCCAACCTGATCCTGATTACCCCGAGACCGTATCCAGGACAGGGGAGGCCTCCTCATCAACAGGCGATGCTTGTTCCACCGCAGGTGCCAAGGTCTGCTTGATCAGTGGCTTGTTTTTGGCCAAGAGGAAGGCTGCAATCTTCTTGCGGTTCTCAGCTGAAAGCACTGGTTCCTGCATTTGACGAGCACGGGAGACATTGCTCTCGATGACCTTGTCTGCGATCTGATCAGCTTTACAGACGTTATCCACAGGACCACTCTTTGGCCACAAGATAACCCCGCTATCTGAGATGGCAATGCAAGTGTCGATCTGGAGCTTGTCGAAGAAGCCAGGATTCTTTGCAGCAATGCCCAAGGCTTTACGGAAGAAGCGCTCTTGTAAGCGGGCCTGGGTGAGAGGGGAGGCAATCCCTTTGGATTGGTTGGCACCGAACCATCGGATCCACTGGCCATCATCTTTGATCTGGATCTTGCCGTGGACGCTCTTGCTTTCCACGATGGTCAGCCCGTAAGAGTGAATTAGCAGATGGTCGATCTGAGCTGCGTCGCCATCTTCTTCCAACCGTACGCCATTGAGTACCAGGACATCAGAATCGGTAGCAAAGAAACGCTTCAGGTAAAAGGCCATCTGCTCTTCGGCAGCCCTGCCAGACTTGGCCAGCTTGTCTTCCGACTGGAACGGATCCAACTCCTTAACAATCACGTCAGTACCTGTATGTGGCGGTGAATGACAAGATTTTACAGGATTCGGTATGACTGTGGACTATGTGTTATGCCAATTGGCTGGATCTCGGCCAAAGCCGCCTGTCAACAAGATGGCGTCGAATGGCAGGGTTACACAGAATTACGGACGGACCTGTACATACCAGCTTGCCTCACTTCCCTGACGATTCGCTGGCCAGATCAATAAACGCACGCAGGAATTCGATACTGGTTTCACCATCGCGATAGCCAAAAAAAATCTGTTTGTCTATGCCATGTGGCCTCAAGCGTACCGGATAAACAGGTAGCTTGTTGCCGTACTCTTCCATCAGCCAGCGTGGCAAGGCAGCGACCCCACGTCCGGTTCTCGCGTTACCACAATTAACTTTCTATATAACGAAGTGTCATGTGTACAATCCCAAGTTACATGGCGCAAATGCCATAATCATCAGCATGGTCCATGTGTGATTCGCAATGGACTAGCAGTACGCCGGACTGTTGATTTGTAAAATTCGATTCAATTGAGGGAAAGAAATGAACGCATCTGTTGGACAGGAACTTCAGCTTCACGACGCAATTGAGGTCGCCATTGGTGAGGCAACTAAGGGGCTCGGTCGAGTCAACGTTGTGACCGTCGGCAAAACTGGTGTTGGCAAGAGCACGCTGATCAACACAGTCTTCCGCGGCGAATTCGCAAAAACTGGCTCAGGAAAGCCAGTAACCCAGAAGATTGTTGAAATCACCAAACCGGGCCATCCGCTTACAATCATCGATACAAAAGGCTTGGAAGTCGCTGATTATGCAAGCACTAAGGGCGAACTCGACGAACTCATCCGCGAACGTTCAGGCTCTGATGACCAAAACAGACATATTCATGTCGCATGGCTCTGCATCCAGGAGGGCAGTGATCGTGTCGAGGACGCTGAAGTTGAGCTTTGCAACACGATCGCAGACGCAGGCATCCCAGTGGTCGTGGTACTCACCAAATCGCGAAAGAATAAAGAATTCTCCAATAACGCGAAGAAACTTCTAGCTCGAGCCTCCAACATCGTGTGTGTTCGAGCTATTGCCGAGCATATCGAAGAGCTCGATGCCACTCTGCCTCCGACAGGTCTAGACTCTCTGATCGACGCAACATTGGAGCTATTACCCGAGGCGCAGAAGCGTGCATATGCGAATGCACTCTCGACACGTATCCGAAGAGGCCTCGAAGTAAAAAAGCGTCAGGCGGAGAAGGAGGTGAACATTGCGGCAGGTCTAGCGGCCACCGCAGGAGCAACGCCCATTCCCTTCTCTGATGCAGTTGTTCTCGTTCCAATTCAGGTCGGGATGCTGGCCAAGATCGGCGTGACCTTTGGCATGGAGATCAGCACAGCCGCGCTGACCACAATTGTTACATCCGTGTTGGGAGCATCTGCAGCGACACTGGCAGGACGTGCGATCGTATCTGGCCTTCTAAAACTTATCCCCGTCGTGGGTTCCGTGGCTGGTGGAGCGGTTGCGGGCACAACGGCAGCATTGATTACCAAGGCACTGGGCAATGCCTATGTCTCGGCCCTGTTTGAATTCTGTTCGACGCATCCTGGAGAAGAGATCGATATTGCATTGATTACAAGTGCGTTAAAAGATGCCATAAGCAGTGCAACAAAGAGCTGAACTAAACATCGGTGTGAACGAGGAGCGGGATTGACTGAATCCTTGGTAGCTCCCCCCTCGTTACCTGAATCTGACAGCGCTCTACAAAATTTCAGAGAAACTAGTATTGACACGGCTTCAGAGAGAAAAAATTCCACCTTTTGTGGAGCAAGAAATTCATTGTGGGCTGGGTAATGCATCACTGAATGCAGCAACCGAGTACACGCGGTCTTAACGGTGGCCGTGGTGCATCGCAAGCCTTCCGGATGAGTGGTGTGTGATTGCAGAAGAAACAGAACTGTGCGAGGTGAGCCAACAAGTGGCAGCAAACGTGGTGAGCATGACGCAATCCACATGTGCCAGGCTTGGGCTAGGCAGGGCCTGTACACTTAACATTCTGGAACTGCAGAGGTATGAGATTGTTCCGGACACCTCCTCGGAACAAGTAATTAAAAAAGATGCAGACGACTGACTGACCGCACGTAACTTAATGACCAGTGCATCATTGCTCAGCCTTGGAGCCGGTGCAGCCGTACTGGCCGACGTCGCTATACATTGAGCGTCTCTTCTCAGACAAGCTGAAGGAATAAGTCAGCGAACACTTACATGGCGTGAATCAAGCATGCAGAGCTCAGGCAGCAAATAGTCTATGCCTCATTTCACGCAAAGCAAGAAGGGCCAGCGCAGGCATTTCATCCTCTACCCTGCTCATACCCTCAGCGAAGCTTACTTTGTAAATACGCAAGGCATTACGCAGGTCAATCAAGGGGATTTCTGAAAGTGGCTTGCTGGCAAATACACTTACCACCTTGGCAAGCTCGGCCGATGCGAGACAGTTAGACATGCTGGTGTTTGGTGATGTACTCATGCATGCTCCGGACTACACGAATTTACGCAGAACTCGCTCAACAACTTGACCAAGCAAGCCGGGCAGACACCTACCGGCCTCCGCCTTTAGCGGAGCAAAACCGCACTGTGGACACTGCTTGGCCCAAGTCGGCTGAATGAGTACGTCAGAAGCCATATGGATGGTCCGCTGCCAGTGGCAGCGAGGGCAGACAAATTTGAGCGGGCCGATTGGAACTGGCATGCAACTCTCCCCTTAGCGCGACAGGACGAAGTAAAGCAACAGTGGAACACCAAGCAATGGGCAGGTGATGGCAAGCAAGACCGCTGCCAGCGCCTGAAGCCACTTGCTGACAAAGCGTCCTGGCACAAACAGGGATGCGACAAACAACAACACGGCCAACACGGTCCAGCCCGGATCACCCTCTCGTGACTGTCTCTGCTCTCGGTACATATGCCCACCCCCTTCCTCAAGACAGACACAGCATGACATTGACCTACGACAAACCTTGTCGCAAGGCATCATAATTCATGCAGTTTAACTACGTAAATTTTGTTAGCTTCTGATATGGTTATGCCGTAACTATAAAAATGATGTCATCGCATGGCCACGCTTCTTCCGGACTTGTCGGGTAATACACGAAATTCCATCGGCTATCGCCGTGAAATGGATGTACTGGGGCTGCTGCAAAAAACGCTGCCAGATGGCTATACCATCTTCCATAACGTTGAATGGCATAGCCTGTATGAAGAGCGAGACTGTCACGGCGAGATAGACCTGATCATCATGAACCAGGCTGGTGACCTACTACTGGTCGAAGTCAAAGCTGGTGTGCTCAGCGTTTGCGATGGGCAATTGCTGAAAAATTATGGAACGCGTCAGCGCGATGTCGCCGCCCAAGTTCGGGTGCAATACGGTGCAATGCGCCAGTTGCTTGCCAAGGCAGAACTGGCAGCTTCAGTTAGCAATTGCCTGGTATTGCCGGATTTCCACCTGACTGCCTCCAGCATTGTCGGCATCCCGCGAGAACGCATTTACGACATCCAGGATTATCCCAACCTGCCGGCTCGCATCACGCAGCTACTGCCTTTGGGCCTGCCGAGCAGTACCGCAGATCAGGTCAAAGCTTTCCTGAGCAACCAACTGGATCTGCAGCCAGATATCGCCAGCCTGCAAGGCCAGCTGCAACAAACCATCAAAGGGCTGGCCGATGGCCTGGCAACTTGGGTTCCCCGCATACAGGCCCCATCGCGTCGCTACCGCATTCAGGCTACCGCCGGATCCGGTAAAACGCAGCTGGCCATTGCCCTGCTACAAGAGGCCAAACAAAAAGGGCTATGCCTTCCTCCCACTGCGGGGCCGAGTGATAGCTGGCGGTCTTGATTTCCAGGATGCCCCAGCCCTCGTCCGGACAACGCACCTCCCGATCCAGATTGGCCAGCATGAAACGGTGCGCAGGGTGCTGCAGTACCGCATTCACCCGCCGTACCTTGCGCCCGGTATCAATTATGAGCGCATTCATGATGCTGCTGATCCGAACATGCGTTCGGTCCGGATGAATGACAACATGAGAGGTATCGTCTTAAAGCCTGATCTCGGCAATGTGTATTGCTTACTCTGGGTTGATCAGCATGATGATGCCTATCAATGGGCACGACGACACAAGGTCGCAATCCATCCGGATGTAGGAAGTATCCAGGTCTATTCCGTTGAAGAGTCCATGCCTGCAAAACAGGACTTGGCAACGGTTGCCCAACCTGCTGGTATCTTTGATGCGCTGAAAGACCGTGAAATCCGACGTCTTGGCGTACCAGATGAGATGTTGACTTTAGTTAGGTCGATAACCTGCGATGCAGAGCTGGATACATTGCAATCGAGGTTGCCTGATGAAGCTTATGAGGCTTTGTTCCTGTATGCAGCAGGCGATTCGTTAGAGCAAATCTTGCTGGACAAATCGTCACCACATGAACAGATCGATCCTCAGGACTACGGTGCTGCGCTGGAACGGGATGGGTCGCGTCGTCATTTTGTTGTGCTTACCGACGACAGTGATCTTGAGGCCCTATTGGGGGCACCACTGGAACGTTGGCGCGTTTTCTTGCATCCGAGCCAGCGCAAATTGATTGAGCGTGACTGGAGTGGGCCAGTTAAAGTCTCTGGTGGTGCCGGCACAGGAAAGACCGTAGTTGCCATGCATCGTGCAGCAAGATTGGCGCGTCAATACGCCGAACTTCCTGGGCGACCAGTTGTATTTACGACGTTTACCAAGACGCTGGCGGAAGATATGTTTTACGATTCATGCTCATTGGTTCTGACGTTCCAGAAATTTAGCCCACCACTCCATCATCTTGACTCGTTCCTCCATGTACTCCGCACGGTTGTAGGCTGCGCGTACCTTGTTGGTTTCAACGTGCGATAGCTGGCGCTCGATCGCATCCGGATTGAAGCCTTCTTCGTTCAGGATGGTCGATGCTGTCGCTCTGAAACCGTGTACATCGGCCTTTCCCTTGTAGCCCATGCTGTGCAGGGCTCTGCGTAAGGTTTCCGGCGACATCGGGCGGCGTGGGTCGTTACGATTGGGGAAGATGTGCTCACGCCCTCCGCTGATCTCTTCCATGCTGCGTAGGACCGCAATGGCACGGCTAGATAGCGGTACCAGGTGTGGCGGAGCGGTGTTCTTGAATTTCTCCTGCAGCTTGCGGTGCTCCGGTGGGATGGTCCACAGGGCCTTCTCGAAGTCGATTTCTTCCCACCTAGCTTGTGACAGTTCACCCACCCGGGTGAAGGTGAGTAGGGCCAGTTCCATCATCAGGGCAGTCTGTTTGTTGCCATCGAAGCTGGCCAGGCGTTTGAGAAAGTCTGGTAGGTCGTCCTCATGCAAGGCTTTGCGCGGTGTGGATTGCTGGGTGCGCAACGTCTTGCTGAGCGGAGCTACTGGATTGGTATCGCAGCGCTCAGTGCGAACAGCCAAGTCAAAGATGGATGCGCAGCGCTGTTTCAGGCGTAGAGCGGTATCGATCTTACCTGCACGTTCAACCTTCTGCAGGACGGCCAGCAATTGCATCGGCTTGATCTGCGAAATTGGCAGCTCTCCCAGGAAAGGGAAGATGTGAGTTTCCAAGGATGCCAGGACTCGGTCAGCGTGGTCCTGGCTCCACTCGTGGCTGGCGCTGGCGTGCCATTCTCTGGCAATCAGTTCGAATGTTGTCGCATTGGATGCACTGGCATTGAGCTTCTCCACCTGCTTTTGTAGGCCGGGGTCAGTATTTTGATCCAGCAGGCGTCTTGCATCTTCCCGTTTGGTGCGGGCTTGCTTGAGGGTAATGTCTGGGTAGACACCCAGAGCAAGTGTCTTTTGCTTACCAGCAAAGCGGTAGTGATAGCGCCAGTATTTGGAGCCGTTTGGCATCACCATCAGGAATAGTCCTTGACCATCGGCCAACTTGACTGGCTTGCCGTCCTCTGAGGGCCTGAAAGCCTTTATCTGCGCGTCTGTCAGGGGCATTGCACCCTCCAAATGTTGGTACAAGATTTCTGCTGCGAAAATTGTACCAACATTTGTACCAACAAAACCACCGGAAGTGGCAGGACCTCCTCGGACGTCATAGGCATAAAAAAAGCCGCAAACCCTTGCGGGGTGCGGCTTTTGTGGACTTGCTCGGACTTCGCTGGAACTGTAGGTGGTGCCCCCGACAGGAATCGAACCTGTAACTGCCCCTTAGGAGGGGGCCGTTATATCCATTTAACTACGGAGACCTAAATCCGGATCAGGCGTTGCGCTCTACCGACAGGCGGGCCAGTTCTACCAGTGCCTGTTTCACCGGGGTGTCCGGCAGGTCGGCAATGGCGGCCACGGCTTGTTCGGCGGCTTTGATGGCTTCGTTTTTGGCGTAGTCCAGCGCGCCGCAGGATTGTACCGCAGCCAATACATCGTGGAAACGGTCGCGGCTGGCGTTTTCCAGTGCCTGGCGCACCACGTCGGCCGCGGTGGCGGGGCCCTGGCGCATGGTGTAGATCAAGGGCAGGGTGGCCTTGCCTTCGGCCAGGTCGTCACCCAGGCTCTTGCCGATGGTGTCGGCGTCGCCGCTGTAGTCCAGTACGTCGTCGATGATCTGGAAGGCAGTGCCCAGGTACATGCCGTAGTCGGCCAGTGCCTTGACCTGGGCGTCGCTGCCGTTTGCAATCAGCGCGCCCACGCGGGCGGCGGCCTCAAACAGCTTGGCAGTCTTGTACTGGATGACTTGCAGGTAGTCCTGTTCGGACAGTTCGGTATTGCCGATATTCAACAGTTGCAGCACTTCGCCTTCGGCGATGATGTTGGTGGCTTCGGCCATCACCTGCAGGATCTGCATGTTATTGGTGGTCACCATCATCTGGAAGGCGCGGGTGTACAGGAAGTCACCCACCAGCACGCTGGCGGCATTGCCGAACAGGGCATTGGCGGTTTCGCGGCCACGGCGCATGTCGGATTCGTCCACCACGTCGTCGTGCAGCAAGGTGGCGGTGTGAATGAATTCGATCATTGCCGCCAGTTCGTACAGATGGTCGCCTTCATAACCCAGTGCCTTGCCGGACAGCAGGGTCAGTACCGGGCGCAGGCGTTTGCCGCCGGCGGTGATGATGTATTCCGCCACCTGGCGGATGAGAACTACATCGGAGTGCAGGCGTGCGCGGATGACGCGGTCTACGGTCTGCATGTCTTCAGCGATCAGGGTGCGGAATAGCGGGGTGGACACGGTTTTAGCCAGATGTTGGTGTTAGCGGAGCCAGAAGCGCGGAATGTTACCAGAAAAGCCATGCAGCCAGCCATGCCCACCTTTGTTGCGGGGCTAAACTGATGAAATTATTGACAACTTTTTGCACCCTGCGTATAGTTTCGCGTTCTTCTTCGCGTGATGCGGGGAAGATTCCCTCTTTAGGAGCTATGCGAATGTATGCGGTCATAAAAACCGGCGGCAAGCAGTACAAGGTTGCCATCGGTGAAAAACTCAAAGTAGAACAGATACCTGCAGACGTCGACAGCCAAATCGTACTCGAAGAAGTGCTGATGGTCGCTGACGGTGAACAGGTTGTTGTAGGCGCCCCGCTGGTTGCAGGTGCCACCGTTACGGCTACTGTTGTTTCCCACGGTCGTGGCGACAAGGTACGTATCTTCAAGATGCGTCGTCGCAAGCACTACCAGAAGCATCAGGGTCATCGTCAGAACTTCACCGAAATCCGCATCGACGCGATTTCGAAGTAAGGATAAACAGTCATGGCACACAAAAAAGCAGGCGGTAGCTCCCGCAACGGTCGTGACTCCGAAGCCAAACGCCTGGGCGTTAAGGCTTACGGTGGCGAACTGATTCCGGCAGGTTCCATTATTGTTCGTCAGCGTGGTACCCGTTTCCACGCTGGTGAAAATGTTGGTCAGGGCAAGGATCACACCCTGTTTGCGAAGGTTGACGGCTATGTTCAGTTCACCGTTAAGGGTGCTCTGCAACGCAAGATCGTTACCGTGGTACCGTACACCGGTGTAGACGGCGAATAATCGCTTTCTGCAGACAAGAAAGCCCTATCCTGTGAGATAGGGCTTTTTTTTATCCGGCTTGCCATCTGGCGGGCCAGACGAGGGGCAAGGCGTGAGGGCTGGTTGCCGGATGCAACCTTGACGCCTGACTCCTCAAGGAGGATGTATGAAGTTTATCGACGAAGCCCGTATCGAAGTGTTTGCGGGCAAGGGCGGCAATGGTGCCGCCAGTTTCCGTCGCGAAAAGTACGTGCCGTTTGGCGGCCCGGACGGTGGCGATGGTGGCAAGGGTGGCAGCGTGTTTGCCGTGGCAGACGAAAACGTGAATACCCTGGTGGAATACCGTTTCGTCAAGAAATACCTGGCGCAGCACGGCGAGCGTGGCCGTGGTGCCGATTGCTACGGCAAGGGCGGTGACGATATCGAACTGCACATGCCGGTGGGCACGGTGATTACCGACCACGACACCGGCGAGCTGGTGGCCGACCTCACCCATCACGGCCAGCGGGTGATGATTGCCCGTGGCGGCAAGGGTGGCCTGGGCAATATCCACTTCAAGTCGTCCACCAACCGCGCGCCGCGTCAGAGCACACCGGGTGAAGAGGGTGAACAGCGTACGCTGAAGCTGGAACTGAAAGTACTGGCAGACGTGGGCCTGTTGGGCATGCCCAATGCCGGCAAGTCCACTTTCATCCGCTCGGTATCGGCCGCGCGCCCCAAGGTGGCGGACTATCCGTTTACCACCCTGCACCCCAACCTGGGTGTGGTGCGCATGGACGATACCAGCAGCTTCGTGATTGCCGATATTCCGGGGCTGATTGAAGGTGCTGCCGAAGGCGCTGGCCTGGGTCATCGCTTCCTCAAGCATTTGCAACGTACCGGCCTGCTGTTGCACATCGTGGATATCGCCCCGTTCGACCCGGATGTCGACCCGGTACGCGAAGCACGCGCCATCGTGGCCGAGCTGGAAAAATACGATGCCGAACTGCACGGCAAGCCGCGCTGGCTAGTGCTGAACAAGCTGGACATGCTGCCGGAAGAAGAGCGCGACCTGACGGTAAGCGCCTTCCTGGAAGCCTATGGCTGGCCCAAGACCCAGCCGGACGACAGCCTGGCGTTTGATGTCGACACCCCGCGTGTATTTGCCATTTCTGCGCTGACCCACGAAGGCACCCGTGAGCTGGTGCGCGCGATTGATAACTATCTGCGCATCATGCGTGCCCGCGCCCGTGCTGCTGCTGAAGAGGCCGAACGTCAGGCCGAAGAAGCACGCCTGGCCCGCAAGGCCGCGGCCCGCGCTCAGCTGGAAGCGGCTGAAGCCGCCAAGGCAGCTGCCGCTGCTGCCAAGGCGGCTGGCGAAGAAAACTAAGCCAGACACTGTCCCAAAAGCCGGTTTTCAGAAGAAACCGGCTTTTTTTCGTCTATTGCACGGTTGCACTTTGAAAATTTGATGTCGCACTGCAAAATACGCTACGTAGTTTTACGTGGGTTTGTTGTATTTTGTACTCAAGAATACAATCGAATGCGACTTGATCTTCCAGAAATCGGCCCAGCCTTGATCTGCTGTCCTCTCCGGTCAGGGCGGATGCGTTATTTATCCTGTATCCGGAGTCGTGCTTCTGGACAATTTGCGCTATTCATATAACCATTGCTGCCAGTCGGTTTGACCCGCCCACAAGGCAGGCGAGCCGATTACAGCGTATCGGTATGTTGCGGTGGCAGGGGCTGCCCGGCATGGTGTGAACAATAAAACCAAGCAGTAAGGAGAAGTTTGATGAGAAAAGTGATTACCGCCGTTTCTCTGGCACTGATGGCCACTTCTTTTGGCGCATTTGCCAAAGACTGGAAAGAAGTCCGTTTTGGCGTTGATGCCAGCTATGCTCCGTTCGAGTCCAAGGCCCCTAACGGCCAGCTGGTGGGTTTTGACATCGACCTGGGCAATGAAATCTGTGCACGCCTGAAAGCCAAGTGTGTATGGGTGGAAAACGACTTCGACGGCATGATCCCGGCCCTGAAGGCCAAGAAATTTGATGGCGTGCTGTCCTCCATGTCCATCAACGAAGCACGTCTGAAAGAAATCAACTTCTCCGCCAAGCTGTTCAATACCCCGACCCGCATGGTTGCCAAGGCTGGTTCCGGCCTGCAGCCGACTGCCGCTTCCCTGAAGGGCAAGCGCGTTGGTGTTGAGCAAGGCACCATCCAGGAAGCTTACGCCAAGGCCCACTGGGCACCGGGCGGTGTAGAAGTGGTTCCGTACCAGAACCAGAGCCTGGTGCTGGCTGACCTGGCATCCGGTCGTCTGGACGCTTCCCTGCAAGACGCCATCCAGGCTGATGAAGGCTTCCTGAAAAAACCGGAAGGCAAGGGCTTTGCCTTCGCCGGCGGCAACCTGAACGACCCGAAAACCCTGGGTACCGGTGCCGGCATCGGCCTGCGCAAGGAAGATACCGATCTGAAAGCTGCCATCGACAAGGCGATTGCCGGCATGCTGAAAGACGGCACCTACAAGAAAATCGAAAAGAAATACTTCACGTTTGATGTATACGGCAAATAAGTCGTAACACTGACGGAAGCACCGCGCCCCGGTGATATCAGCGGGGCGCGTTTTCATCACGGCTGCGGAGGAGATGCGTAACACCCACTGTTACGTCCGCTGCCAACTTCGCTGACACACTGCGCCCCGGTGACAAACTCACGCTGCTGCCTGCCTTTGCGGGACTGGCGGTGGATGTCTGCGCGCGCGGGACAGGGTGTGGCGAGCACAACATACAGGGGAAACGGCCATGTTTCTGGATGGATTCGGGCCAATCATCCTGGACGGTGCATGGGTCACGCTGGAGCTGGCAGTCATGTCGCTTCTGGTGTCCTTCATCATCGGTCTGGGTGGCGCTGGCGCCAAGCTGTCGAGCAATCCCGTGCTCAAGGGCATTGCCACGCTTTACACCACATTGATTCGCGGCGTACCGGACCTGGTACTGATGCTGCTGATCTTCTACAGCCTGCAAATCGGCATGAATCACCTGACCGAATGGCAAGGCATGGAGCAGATCAACCTCAACCCCTTTGTGTCCGGTGTGTTTACCCTGGGCTTCATCTACGGGGCCTACTTTACCGAGACTTTCCGCGGGGCTTTCCTGTCTGTGCCCAAAGGCCAGATCGAAGCCGGCATTGCTTATGGCATGAGCAGCTGGCAAACCTTCTCCCGCATCCAGTTTCCCCAGGTCATGCGCTTTGCCCTGCCGGGTATTTCCAATAACTGGCAAGTCATGCTCAAGGCCACCGCGCTGGTGTCCATCATCGGCTTGTCCGATGTGGTGAAAGCATCGATTGATGCCGGCAAGAGCTCCTACCGCGTGTTCTTCTTCACCTTGGTGGCCGGTGCCATTTACCTGATTCTGACAACGGTTTCCAGCGTGGTGCTGATGTGGCTGGAACGCCGCTACTCCACCGGCGTGCGGGAGGCAGACCTGTGATCGACATCATCCAACAATACTGGAAAGCCTTCCTCTGGTCGGACGGCTATCACCTGTCCGGCCTGGCCGTCACCATGTGGCTGCTGGTGGTTTCCATTGCCTTCGGTTTTTGCGCCTCCATTCCGCTGGCCATTGCCCGGGTCTCCAAGTCCAAGTGGCTGTCCAGCCCGGTATGGCTGTTTTCCTACGTGTTCCGTGGCACGCCGCTGTACATCCAGCTGCTGTTCTTTTACACCGGCATGTACAGCCTTGACGTGGTGCGCGAAGTGGGCTTTCTCAACCACTTCTTCCGCGAAGGGTATAACTGCACCATTCTGGCTTTCGGCCTGAATACCTGTGCCTATACCACCGAAATCTTCGCCGGTGCCATCAAGGCCACGCCGTATGGTGAAATCGAAGCGGGCCGTGCCTACGGCATGAGCAAGTTCACCCTGTATCGCCGGGTCATCATTCCGTCGGCCCTGCGCCGCGCACTGCCGGCCTACAGCAACGAGGTGATCCTGATGCTGCATGCCACCACCGTTGCCTTTACCGCCACCGTGCCGGACATCCTGAAAGTGGCGCGCGATGCCAATGCCGCCACCTATGATTCGTTTAATGCCTTTGGTCTGGCCGCATTGATTTACCTGTGTATCACCTTTGTTCTGGTGGCCCTGTTCCGCAAGGCGGAAAGCAAGTGGCTGGCGCATTTGCGCCCGATGAAGGCCTGAGTTACCCGCAAGGATAAAAGATGGAAAAGCTAGTCGTTAAAGACCTGCACAAGAGCTATGGCAGCCACGAAGTGCTCAAGGGCATCTCGCTCAAGGCCAAGGCAGGCGATGTAATCAGCATCATCGGTTCTTCCGGCTCCGGGAAAAGTACCTTCCTGCGCTGCATCAACTTCCTGGAAAAACCCAACGCCGGCAGCATCAGCCTGGGTGGCGAGGAAATCACCCTGCAAAAGAACAAGCAGGGCGAACTGGTGCCGGCCGACCACAAACAGCTGCAAGCCATGCGTGCCAAGCTGGCCATGGTGTTCCAGCATTTCAATCTGTGGAGCCACATGACGGTGCTGGAAAATGTCATCGAAGCCCCCATTCATGTGCTGGGCCTGTCGCGTGACGAAGCCATTGCCCGCGCCGAAAAATACCTGCGCAAGGTAGGGCTGGACGCCCAGGCCCAGGCCAAGTATCCGGCGCACATGTCCGGCGGCCAGCAGCAGCGTGTGGCCATTGCCCGTGCACTGGCGATGGAACCGGAAGTGATGCTGTTTGACGAACCCACCTCGGCGCTGGACCCGGAACTGGTGGGCGAAGTGCTCAAGGTGATGCAGACCCTGGCCGAAGAAGGCCGCACCATGGTGGTGGTGACCCATGAAATGGGCTTTGCCCGTAATGTGTCCAACCACGTGATGTTCCTGCATCAGGGCCGGGTGGAAGAAGAAGGCCACCCGGACGAAGTATTCGGCAATACCAAGAGCGAACGCCTGAAAGCCTTCCTGTCCGGCAGCCTGAAATAGGTTGTCGGTGTTATAGAAAGTAAAAGCGGCCCATTGATGAGATGGGCCGCTTTTTTCTTGTCCAAACCAGGCGGTTCAGTCCGCCAGTACCTCGCGCAATTGTTGCGCCAGCAACTGCAGGAACTGGCTGACAGCCGGTGGCAGGCGGCGGTCCTGCATGGTCATCAGCTGTAGCTGTCTTTGTTGCAGCAGTGGTTCGTCGATGTTTTTTGCCAGCAGCTTGCTGCATTCCGGCAAGCCGTGAATGGCCAGACGGCTGCCCAGCGCAATGGTATCGGTACGGGCGGCAAAGCGGTGCAGGGTGCTGGAGTGACCGCTGCTCAGCAGCGGGCTGAATACCTTGCCCTGTGCGCTAAAGCTCCATTCCAGCAATTGCCGCACGGTGTTGCCGCGCTCCAGGATGGCCAGCGGATAGCGGGCAAGGTCGTCAAGGCTCAGGGTCTCTTGTCCGGCCAGCGGATGGCCGGGGCGCAGCAGGGCGCATACCGGCAGTTCGTGCTGCAGGACAACGTCCACTTTATGGCTGTCCGCCATGGCAAAGCCCAGTCCGATATCGGCTTCGCCGGTTTCCACCCAGTGCCGTACCTGTTCCGGGCTACCGTTTTCCAGCGAAAAGCGCGTTGCCGGGTGTTGCTGGTGATAAAGCAGCATGATGTCCGGCAACAGGCTATGGGCAAACCCGTCAGTACACGCCAATCGCACCAGGCCGCCTTGCCTGGCATGGCGTGATGAGATTTCACCCAGCACGGTTTGCGCATCCAGCAGTGTGCGACGTGCATGTTCTGCCAGCAATTCTCCTGCCTCGGTCAGCACCATGCCACGGGGCAGTCGTTCAAACAGTGCCGTACCGGCTTCTTGCTCCAGTTTGGCTATTTGCCGACTGATGGCGGATACCGCGACATGCAGTTCTTCCGATGCCGCAGCCAGTGATCCGGTACGCGCCACTTCCACGAAGTAGCGCAGAGCGATGCCGTGTATCACCTTGATCTCCCTTGCTTTTATGGCAACAAGCCTGGCTTTTTTTGCAATTGTCATTGCTGTTTGCCCGCTTCTAGACTGCGCAAGCCATCCCACCATATTGAATTCCCATTGGAGAAACCAGATGACGCAAGGGCAGGTTTTACGAAGTCAGGCACTGGAGCGGGCGTATGCCTATTTCGATCAAGGCGGTTTGCTGGGCGATCTGCAACGCCGGGTGGGCTTTCATACCGAAAGCCAGGACCCGGCACAGGCGGCCACTCATCTGGCCTATTTCCAGCAGGAGCTGATACCCGGCTTGCAGGGCATGGGTTTTCACTGCCGGATACTGGACAACCCTGTGGCACCGCTGGCGCCCTTCCTGCTGGCAGAGCGGCATGAAGCCGACGACTTGCCCACCGTACTGAGCTATGGCCATGCCGATGTGGTGCGCGGTGATGATGTGCATTGGCGCAGCGGCCTGAATCCCTGGCAGGTGACGGTGGAGCAGGGGCGCTGGTATGGCCGTGGCACGGCGGATAACAAGGGCCAGCACACCATCAACCTGGCTGCGCTGGAGGCGGTGCGGCAAAGCCGTGGCGGCCGGCTGGGCTTCAACAACAAATGGCTGTTTGAAAGTGGCGAGGAAATCGGCTCGCCCGGTTTGCGCGAAATCTGCCTGCAAGAACAGGCAGCCTTGCGGGCCGATGTCTTTATTGCTTCGGACGGGCCACGGGTGAGTGCCGAGCGGCCGACCTTGTTTCTGGGTTCGCGCGGCAATGTGCTGTTCGAACTGAATATCCTGTTGCGCGAAGGCGGCCATCATTCCGGCAATTGGGGCGGTGCCCTGCGCAACCCGGCCGTAGTGCTGGCGCACGCGCTTTCTTGTCTGGTGGATGCACGCGGGGTGATTCAGGTACCCGGCCTGCGGCCGCCACCGCTGGACGAGCGGGTGCGCCGTGCACTGTCCGGCCTGACGCTGGCGGGCGAAGCAAACAGCCCGGCGGTGGATACAGACTGGGGCGAGCCGGGCCTGACGCCACTGGAGCGGGTGATAGGCTGGAATGCGCTGGAAGTGCTGGCGCTGGAGTCCGGCAATGCCCGCAAGCCGGTGAACGCGATACCACCCAGCGCCAAGGCGGTGTGCCAACTGCGCTTTGTAGTGGGGACGGACTGGCGCAATACCCGGCAGCATATTGCGTCGCACTTGCAACAGCATGGGCTGGAACATGTGCAGGTGCGCATTCTGTCCAGTTCTGCGGCTACCCGGCTGCCGCTGGATCATCCCTGGGTCGAGTGGGCGCTGGCATCCATGCGTCACAGTACCGGCCAGCCTGCCGCCTTGCTGCCCAATCTGGGCGGCACGGTGCCGAATGATGCCTTTGCCGACATTCTGGGACTGCCTACCTTGTGGCTGCCGCACTCCTACCCCGGCTGTGCGCAACATGCGCCCAATGAGCACCTGCTTGCGCCAGTGGCGCGCCAGGCCCTGGGGCTGATGGCCGGCATCTGGTGGGATCTGGGCGAGCAGGGCAGCCAGTTGGTGGCACAGGCCAGGGCATACACAGGAGAAAACCATGTCGACAGCTAAACCCGTCAGCTTGACCCGCATCGTGGTGGCCACTTCCATCGGCAATGCGCTGGAATGGTTTGATATCGCCATTTATGCCTTTTTTGCCGTTTATATCGCCCACAATTTCTTCCCGGCAGGGAATGAAACCGCCTCCATGCTGCTGACCTTCGGTTCGTTTGGTGCCTCCTACCTGATCCGGCCGCTGGGCGGCGTGGTACTGGGCAGCTATGCCGACCGGCATGGCCGCAAGGCCGCGCTGCTGCTGACGGTCAGCCTGATGATGGTGGGCACCGCCATCATCGCCCTGCTGCCTACTTATGCGCAGATTGGCGTGGCGGCACCCATCGGCATTTTCCTGGCGCGGCTGATTCAGGGCTTTTCCGCGGGTGGCGAGTTCGGCGCGTCCACCGCCATGCTGATCGAGCATGCCCCGCACCGCCGGGGGTTTCTCGCCAGCTGGCAGTTTGCCACCCAGGGCTTGTCCACCTTGCTGGCTTCGCTGTTTGGTTATGGCCTGGTCAAGCTGCTGACGCATGAGGAGCTGCTGGCCTGGGGCTGGCGCATTCCCTTCTTCTTCGGCTTGCTGATTGGCCCGGCCGGTTTGCTGATGCGGCGCTGTCTGGACGATGCGCATAGCTTCAAGGAAGCCGAGCACACCGCCACGCCGGTGCGTGATGTCCTGCTCAGCCAGAAAAGCATGGTGCTGGCGGCCATCGGGGTGATTACCGTGTCCACCGCAGTCAATTACATGCTGCAATACGTGCCCACCTTTGCCATCCGCCAGCTGAAGATGGATGCCGCCACCGGTTTTGCTGCCAGCATTCTGGCCGGGGTAATCCTTACCGTGGTGACGCCGTTTTCCGGCTGGCTGTCCGACCGCATCGGGCGGCTCAGGCAAATGGCCATGGCCGGTGTGCTGTTTGCCCTCACCATTTACCCGGTATTCCTGTATGTCTCGGTGAGTGGCAGTGCCTGGGCGCTGTATGTGCTGGTGGGCTGGCTGGCCTTGCTCAAGTCCGTTTACTTTGGTGCCTTGCCAGCGCTGATGTCGGAAATCTTCCCGCCCGCCACCCGCGCCACCGGCATGGCCATTGGCTACAACGTGGGCGTAACGGTGTTTGGTGGTTTTGCCCCGGCCATCATCGTGTGGCTGATCAGCGCCACCGGCAGCAATCAGGCTCCCAGCTTTTACCTGATGTTCACCACCCTGATCAGCCTGGCCGCCCTGGCCTATATCGCGCGAAGCCGACGCACACCGCAAATACAACCGTCAGCAGTCTGAGCATGGGGGGGGTGCCCTGCCCTGGTACGCACCCCCAGTCATGCAAGATGCGTTGACTTACCCCCGCCCGGCCTTGGACAATCCGCTTTTGCTTCTTGATGCCGGAATGTCATTGGAATCGCTCGCCGACTTTTTCCAGCCGGGCATTGCGCCGGATTCGCTGTCTGCGGTCAATCGCCTGCAACAGGCCTGGCCGTATCTGTCCGTGTTTGTCACCTTGTTTCGCGGTGGCGACGAGGAGGTGCTGATGCGCCTCCTGGTGCTGCGCGAACTGGGCAGCCGCGCCGACGCGCCGCGCTGGACGCCGCAGGAAATCGCCCAGCGCTTTGCTTATCTCAACGACACCAAGCTGGCCACCATTCTGGGCCGCCTGCGCGAGGGCGAATTGCTGGTGTACGACAGCGATGGTGGCCAGTACCAGCTGTCCGAAGGCGCACGCGTGGCGCTGGCGGCGCTGGCCACCTTGATTGACTTTGCCGGTGATGATGTCGAGCTGGGCTATCTCACCAGCCAGGTGGCCGCCGGGCAGGCGGTGGGGCAGTTGTCGGACGACGCCCTCAAGCACTTGCTGGCGCGGCTGAACGAGCTGTATGGCGAGTTTGAAGAAGCGCTGGAATCGCAATCCGAATTCCGTATCCGCGCTGCCCAGCACCGGCTGGAAGCCGTGTGGCGCTGGGTGGCTAAATCGACAGAAGTGATCCGCAGCCTGACCGCCGACGACACGCTCAGCCTGTCCGCCCTGAATCAGGCGCAGGCGGTGGCGCTGGCGCAAAGCCGCATGCTGGCGCTGGCCGGTACCTTCGAACGCCGTCTGGCGCAGCTGGCCGCGCAGCGTGTGCATCTGGGCAGCTCCGGCCTTACCTCCACCGATATCGCCGACTGGCTGCGCCGTCAGGCGGTGGGCCAGCTGGCCGATCAACTGACCGGCTGCCTGTCCATCAACCCGGAACCCGCCTTCATTGCCACGCCGGAACTGGCTGACATGGCGGAATTCGAGCTGCTGGCGCGCGAGCGGGCCAAGGCCGGCAATACCACCTTGCCCGGCAGCGTGGCCGCGCCCCTGTCCGGCGAGCTGGAAGTGGAGCGCCTGTTTGCTGCCGAAGCCATGTACGACGAACTGCTAACCCTGGGCCTGCAACTGGGCGAGAGCGGGGCGGACCACATTCCCATCCGGCAGGCGGTGCTGGCCGACAGCTACAACGAAACCGCCTACCGGCTGTCCTTGCTGTCCTTGATTGGCGACCCGGAAAGCCATGGCGATGCCAGCATTGTGGCGGCGCTGGCCAAATTGCCGTTCACCCTGCACGGCGGCGAAGCCGTGATTGAACCCGAACACCCGGAAGTAGCCACGCTGTCTGATGCGCGCCTGCTTCCCCATACCCCGAATTAAGCCATGGAACAGCAACTGAAAACCCTCACCGCCCGTCTGCTGGCGCACCGCGTGGTGCCGCGTGGCGACGCGCTGGCGCGCAAGGCGCTGCTGGACGATATCTTCCGCCAGGAGCTGGACAAGCGGCTGGCCGATGTCGGCCTGCGGCTGGTGGAAAACCCCTATGCCGAGCACATCGCCGTCGCCCTGCTGCCGGAGATGACCGAGCCGGTATTCGGCAGCGGCGAAGCCTGGCTCAACAATAATCTGGGCCTGCCGCGCGATGGCGTGGCGCTGCTGGTCATCCTGTGGGCGCTGATCATCCTGCCAAAGCGCGAACGGCAGATTGCCCGCGTGGAAGCCGGGCGGGAAAACCAGAGCGATATGTTTGGCGCGCAAAAACCGCTGGAAACCGGCGAAGGCGTGTCCACCGGTGTGTCGGAAGACGCGCTGTACGCCGACTTCGGCAAGGCGCTGGGCGGCCGTACCCGCTTCAATGCCAATCTGGGCCGGCTGGTGAACCTGGGCTTTGTGGTGCGCCGTAACAAGTGGCTGGATGAAGGCCCGATGCTGGATCTGATGATCGACTACAGCCAGCTGGCTCCGCGCATCATCGAAGGCGCGCTGTCCGAGGTACTGGGCCAGCGCCGCAGCCAGGCGGCCGACGCCCTGGCCGACAAGACCGCCAGCGCCATTGCCCAGGCGGTACAGCCCACGGTGACGGATGATGGCGCCAGCCTGTTTGCTGCTGTTGAAGGCCCCGAAGACGACACACACGCCCCCGCGCAAGAGGAAGACCGCTGATGTTCCAGATGAAATCGGTAGAAATGGTGCACTGGGACTTCTGGCAACGGCTGGCCGTGCCGCTGGACGCGCAGATTGTCACCATCATCGGCCCCAATGGTTCGGGCAAAACCACCTTGCTGGATGCCATGCGCACCCTGCTGGCCATCAAGTGCTCGGGCAAGCGCGATTACAAACGCTATGTGCGCAACAACCGCGAGCCCTTTGCCTACCTGCGCGGCGTGGTGGACAACCCGCGTCGCCCGTCCGGCGGCCTGTATCCCACCCCCTTCTTTCCCATCGTCAGTGAGGCGGTGACGCTGCTGTGCCGCATCAAGAAGCAGGGCGGCGACTGGGTGCGCCATTACGCCATCCTGGATGGTGATGTGCCGCTGGAACTGGCCGAGGCGCAAGCGCAATGGCTGGGTGTACAGGAATACCGCCGCCGGCTGGAAGTGGCCGGCCTCACCCCCGCCGTGGGCGAGGTGCTGGCGCTGGAGCAGGGCGATACCGACAAGCTGACCGAATACAGCCCCAAACAATTGCTGGACCTGGTCTTCCAGGTATTCGGCGATAAGGACGTGCTGGACAACTACCAGCGCGCCCGCGACGAACAACGGGCCACCGAGCTGGAACTGGAAGCGCTCACCCGGCAGGAAGAAGCACTGGAAGCGCGGGTGGAAACCATGAAAACCCGCGCCGGGCGTTTTCTGGAATGGCGTCAGCTCAGCCAGACCATCCGCCGCCTGCAGGACGAAGCCCTGCCGGTGCTGGCCTATCTGGATGGCAAGAGCGCACTGGGCCAGACCTGGCAAAACTACCGCACCGCCTACGGCCAGCTCAGCCGCACCCGGCGCGAACATCACGACACCCTGCAACTGGTGGCCAAGCTCAAGGCCGCCGAAGTGGCCGCTGGCGAAGCACGCCAGGCAGCTGAACAAGCCCGTTTGCAGGCGCAGGAGCAGTTCATGGCCGCCAAGGCCGAACACGCCAGCGTCAGCGGCCAGCTGAAAGAGCGCGACCGCCTGCAAGCCCTGGCCAGCCGCGAATACGGTGCCGATGCCGCCGCACTGTCCGACAAGCTGTCCGGTCTGCGCGGCGAGGCCGAGCAACTGAAAGACGGCCTGCGCGACCTGAACCGCCAGCGCGTCGACCTGAAAAACCATGTCGAGGCACTGGAAATCGGCCGTGGCCGCTCGCCGGAAGAAGTGCGCCAGTTCAAGGCGGCTCTGGACGAGGCCAATATCGGCCACACCATGCTGTCCGACATCATCGAGGTGATGGACGCCGGCTGGCAGGGTGCGGTGGAAGCCATGCTGCGCCCCTACCGTCATGTGGTGCTGCTGGAAAACCCGCAGCAAAAGGGCGAGGCCTGGCGCTTGGGCGAAAAATTGCGCTTCCGCCATTTTGTAGTGCCGGAACGCAGCAGCCCGCCGCCTGCACGCAAGGGCAGCCTGCTGGAGGTGATCCGCTTTTCCGCCAATGCACCGGACTGGCTGTACCAGCAGCTGAACAAGGTCAGCCGGGTGGAAAACGCCCAGGCCGGTGCCGCGGTGGATGGCGACTGGATTACCCGCGACGGTTACTTCCGCGAACGACGCGGGGCGCGCCATATCGGCGTGGCCGCGCATGAATTTGCCTTTGGCGAAGGTGCGCGCCAGTCGCGCCTGCTGGCTCTGCGCGACGAGCTGAAGCAGCTGAACGTGCGCATTCTGGCCGATGAAGAAAGGCTGGTGACCATCACCCGCGAGGCGGCCGGACTGGCCGAATACCTGGGCGGCATGGACGCCATCCGCCAGCTGGATAGCCGTGCCGAAGAATTTGCCGCACTGGCTGCGCGACTGGACAGCCTGCAAGCGCAGCAGCAGGAACTGGGCGCACAACTGGCCGAAGCGAGTGCCACCAAGGATGCAGCAGACCAGCGCTACAGCGATGCGCGGCTGGAGCACGACCGCATCTGCCAGCGCGAACAGGAAAGCCTGTCGCGTTATGACGGCAAGCGTCAGGAAGTGGAAAACAGCCGCCGCCAGCTGCGCCGCCTGCTGGCCGAACTGCGTGAGTGGGCCGAACGCCTGCCCGCTGATGCGCTGGCCGCCGAGCATGTGGCCGCGCTGGAAGAGGAATACGAAAGCGCCGCCGATGCGCGCCATCAGCTGAATTACCTGCAAGAGCGGCTGCAAGGCGGCGAATGGGAAACTGACGAGTCGGTACTGGCACTGCGTGACAAGCTGGCTGACGACCTGGCGCAGATCGACCGCGAACGCCAGCGCCGCCAGAGCGAGGTGGACCGCTCGCGTGAACTTACCGACGACGCCCGCGCCGCCTATATGGGCAAGCTGCGCGCCACGGTGCGCGCCTATGGTGCCAATATCAAGCGCCTGGGCGAGCTGGCCGGCATCGGTGTGGATGTGGAACTGCCCACGCTGGAAAACGACGACGCGGCATTGGCACAAGCCGGGCTGACGCTACGCTTCAACTTCGACCAGAAGGGGCTGATGGGCATGAACGACGGCGAGGCTTCCGGCGGCCAGCAGGTGATGAAGTCGCTGATCCTGCTGATCGGCCTGATGATGGACGAGGCCAATCCGTCCGGCTTCGTGTTCATTGACGAACCCTTCGCCCACCTCGACATTTTCAACATCGACCGGGTGGCAGGCTTCCTCAAGGCCACCGAGGCGCAGTACCTGATCACCACGCCCAACACCCATAACATCAATATCTTCGCACCATCGGAACTGACGCTGGCCACCCGCAAGAAGCGGCCGGGCGAGCAGTGGGCTCCGCCCATCCTGCAAACCCGCCGCCGGGTGGATGCGCCGCAGGCAGACCCGCAGGCCTGATGTTGCCGCCGGACGGGGAAACTTGTTTCCGTCCGGCGGTCTACTCCTTTCACCCTTTACTCTGGCAGAACCCCATGTCCAGCTGGCTTGCCCGTATTTCTCCGGAACTGGTCGAACGCCTGCCCATCGGCGCCCGCGGCCACCACTTGCTGCTGCAACCCACGCTTGCCCCTACACCCTTGCTGTTGCCCCAGACCGACCAGGCTTTGCTGCAGCGCTGGCTGGCCTTGCGCGTGATGCGCCAGCGCTGGACTACTCTCGTGGCGCAAAGTGGCGATCCAACCCAGGCCGAAGATTTGCTGCGCCGCCTGCTGGAGTGTGGCTGGTGTGAGGTGGAACTGCATGCCGAGCCCGACCGGCTGGGCCAGTGGGAGCCGTTCTGGGTCAACTGGCGCGAGGTGTACCAGCTGCGCAGCCTGATCGGCCTGCCGGATGCCGATGCGCGTGATGAAGTCGTGCAGCTATGGCGTGGCTGGCAGCCGCAAAACCCGCAGCTGCAAGGCCTGGCTGACAGCCTGACCCAGCGCGTACAGTCCTCCACGCTGGAGCGGCGCCTGAAAATTGCCCAGGGGCTGGACAACTGGCTGACGGCCGGACTGTGGGGCACCGAGCGCCAGTTCTCGCAATACGCGCTGGGTCGCAGCAAGGCCTTTGGCGAGGCCGACCGGCGCTGGCTGGCCGAGTTCGGCATTGCGCTGGAATCCTGTGGCATTTCGCGCCATACCCCGCACGTTTTCCTGTCCGGCGCGCTGACGCTCTATGCCGCCGGTCAGCCCTTGTTGTCTGCCGCCTTGTTGCAACGCGGCCTGGCACTGGCACCGGAAGCGCTGCTGCAGGTGGATGCAGTACGTGGTGCCGTGCAGATGGTGCGCATTGTGGAAAACCTCAGCGTGTTTGAAGTACTGACCCGGCAAGCCGAGCCCGTACTCACCATCTGGGTGCCGGGCTATCCGCACCGGCGCTGGCTGGACGCGGTGGGGCATGTGCTGGCCTTGCTGCGCTTGCCGGTGCAGGTGGCCTGTGACCTGGACCCGTCCGGCGTAGCCATTGCGCTGCAAGTGGGCGAACTGGCTGGCAAGGCCGGTTGCGCCTGGCAACCCTGGCGCATGCAGGCCGATGACCTGACGCTGGCCTGTGGCGGCCAGCCACTGAGCGCCGACGATCAGCAAGCCCTGGCACGCCTGGCTGGCCGCAGCCTGCCGCCCATGCTGGCCGACCTTGTCGCCGCCATGCTGGAGCGTCAGCTCAAGGTGGAGCAAGAGGCGCTGTTCATCGCCCATGCGGGAGATGCAACGGCCAGTTGATGACAATACCGAGCGCTTGCTTGATAATCGGAACATCCATCATCAAGCGGAGCGCCCATGCGTACCCTGACATCCTTGCTTGGCAATTCCCAGAAACTGGACGGCGGTGCCATGTTCGGCAATGCGCCACGCGCCATGTGGAGCCAATGGCTGGCCCCGGACGAGGCACACCGTGTGCCGCTGGCCTGTCGTTGTCTGCTGGTGCGCGAAGAGGACGGCCGCCGCATTCTGCTGGAAGCCGGTATCGGCGCATTTTTTGCGCCGGAACTCAAAGCCCGCTACGGCGTGGTGGAAGACGGCCATGTGCTGCTGGACAATCTGGCCGCTGCCGGTTGCAGCCACGAAGACATCGACGTGGTGATTCTGTCCCACCTGCATTTCGACCATGTCGGCGGCCTGCTGTCCGCCTGGGATGGCAGTCCGGCGCGTTTGCTGTTCCCCAAGGCGCAATTCGTGGTCAGCCGCAGCGCCTGGCAGCGTGCCAAAGAGCCACATGCGCGTGACCACGCGTCGTTTATTCCCGAACTGATTACCTTGCTGGAAAACAGTGGCCGACTGGTGCTGACCGATGGCGAGACACCGGCCTGCCTGCCGGCTGATTACCGCTTTCACCTGAGCGACGGACACACACCGGGCATGCTGCTGACCGAAATTCCGCTGGAAGACGGGCCGGTTGTCTATGCCGCCGACCTCATTCCCGGTGCGCCCTGGGTGCATGTGCCCATCACCATGGGTTACGACCGCTTTCCGGAGCAACTGACCGACGAAAAACGCCAGCTGCTGGAAGGCTTGCTTGCCCGGCAAGGGCGGCTATTCTTCACCCACGACCCGCAGTACGCCATGGCCTGGGTAAACCGCGATGCCAAAGGCCGTTTCCATGCCGCAGACCATATGCCACGCCTGACGGCACTGGCGCGCTGACTGTGGCATTTGTTTAACATTCTTGACAGGGCAGGGCGGCCCGGCTGCCGCGGCCAGCCAGCTGTATAAAGCTGGAGGAATGTTGGCTAAGTCATTGTGTTGTTTGATCAAATAATACGACAATATTATTGATATTTTCAGGTAAGTTATTGTTTATTTGATTGTATCCAATATTGTTTGATCAATTTGTAATGAAAATATTCAACAGGATATCGACAGCGCCCCCATGTCCCGCTTATGCTGCTATGCAGATTGATGCTGATGTCCGCCCACCTGCTACGTGCAGGGTGCCATGTTGCTGGCAACATGCCGGCGGGCGTCAATGGGGAATACATCTCGTGGGGGATGTCGTTGACCGGGGCTACGGCTCCGGTTTTTTTTTGCCTGGCTTGTGATGCAGACAAAAGACGTAGTGTCGAATCAACAGTGATGTGATGCGCCCCAATCCCCGTGGCGCGCGCCGCGTGTTTACGTGGCGGGGCTGCCCGCCATGCAGGCAGGACTGATTTTTTTGATTAGAGGACTGACACTATCGTTCTGAATGGATGTACTAACGCCAACTGATAGAACGTTGTGAAGCTCCCTGATCCCCGTGGCGCGCGTCGCGTGTTTACGTGGCGGGGCATGTCCGCCATGTAGGCGGGACTGATTTTTTTGATTAGAGGACTGACACTATCGTTCTGAATGGATGTACTAACGCCAACTGATAGAACGTTGTGAAGCTCCCTGATCCCCGTGGCGCGCGTCGCGTGTTTACGTGGCGGGGCATGTCCGCCATGTAGGCGGGACTGATTTTTTTGATTAGAGGACTGACACTATCGTTCTGAATGGATGTACTAACGCCAACTGATAGAACGTTGTGAAGCTCCCTGATCCCCGTGGCGCGCGCCGCAGTAGCCGGGATCGGGCAAGGTTTTAAGCCGCCGCATGTTTGAGCCATTCGACGTTAGCGAATGGCGAGTTCGGTGGCGCCTTGCCCGGCGCGGATACGGCGGAAATACGCGCAACCCGGGGTCGCCTAGGGGTGCAGGGGAGCTGGCGACGCAGCTCCCCTGCCTGCACGGCGGGCAGCCCCGCCATGAAAACAGTTCCGCGTAGCGGGCAGAGGAAGTGAGAAGACGCAATCCTCATCCCGGTCTGCCCGCCAGCGTGAGTGCATGCATGTTGCGCCGCAAAACAGTTGCCAGCCTTCCGCCCGGCATGGCATGGTTGAAACCATGAGCTCACCGCGTTCTTCCCATACTGCCGCTTACTGTCTGCTTACCCTGGCTGCCCTGTTCTGGGCTGGCAACTTCGTCTTGGGCCGTGCCGTCCATGCCAGCATTCCACCGCTGACCCTGGCTTTTGGCCGCTGGCTGATTGCGCTGGCCGTGCTGCTGCCTGTCGGCCTCAAGCCCATGCTGGCGCAGCGGCCGCTGTGGCAGCCGCACTGGCGACGCATCATCCTGCTGGCCTTGCTGGGTATTGCCAGTTTCAATTCGCTGGTTTACCTGGGTTTGCAGTCCACCAGCGCCACCAATGGTGTGCTGCTCAATTCCTTCATTCCCATCCTGATCGTGCTGCTGGGCGCGCTGTTTTTCCACCTGCCGCTTAATCGTCGCCAGTTGGCTGCGGTGTTGCTGTCCTTTGCCGGGGTGTTGCTGCTGGTGGCGCATGGTGAACCATCCCGCTTGCTGACGCTGGATATCAACCATGGCGATGCGCTGGTGTTTACCGCCATGCTGGCCTGGGCCGTGTATACCCTGTTGTTGCGTGGCCTGCCCGCCGGGCTGGATCGGCTGGGCCTGCTCACCCTGCTGGTGGCCATCGGCCTGTTGGCCATCCTGCCGCTGTTCTTGCTGGAATATGCCCAGGGACGGCGGGCGGTGCTGAATGTCACCACGCTGGCCAGTTTTGCCTATGTCGGCACCCTGCCTTCGGTGCTGGCTTATCATTTTTACAATCAGGGCGTGGCGCGGGTTGGTGCGGCGCGGGCGGGTAGCTTCATCCACCTGATGCCGGCTTTTGGTGCCGTGTTGTCCATGCTGTTGCTGGGTGAGGCCATTCATGGTTATCACCTGCTGGGGATTGCTGCCATTCTGGGCGGCGTGTTGCTGTCGGCGCGCAGCGCAGGACGTTAACAGCAGCTGACAAAATGCTGCTGCGTCTGCGCGCCTTGCATCAGGGGCGCGATGCTATTTTGTTAGCCGCTCTCAATGAACTACAGGCTGCGCTGGGCGTGGCCGGGAAAGGTTGAATCATGAGTCGTTTCTGGAGTCCGGTGGTGCATCAGCTCACCCCTTATGTGCCGGGCGAGCAGCCCAAGCTGGATACGCTGATCAAGCTCAATACCAATGAAAACCCTTATGGGCCGTCGCCCAAGGTGCTGGCGGCCATCCGTGCCGCTACCGACGACAGCCTGCGCCTGTACCCGGACCCGAGCGGCGAAAAGCTGAAAGACGCCATTGCCGGCTACCACGGTGTCAGCCGCCCGCAGGTGTTCGTGGGTAACAGCTCGGACGAGGTGCTGGGCATCGTGTTTCAGGCCCTGCTCAAGCATGAACAGCCTTTGCTGATGCCGGACATCAGCTATGGTTTTTATCCGGTGTATTGCGGCCTGTTCGGCATTCAGGCGCAACAGGTTCCGCTGGATGACGGTCTGTCCATCCGAGTGGAGGACTACCGCCAGCCCTGCGGCGGGGTGATCCTGGCCAATCCGAATGCGCCCACTGGCCGCCTGCTGCCGCTGTCTGCCATCCGCCAGCTGCTGGATGACCATCCCGACCAGGTGGTGGTGATCGACGAAGCCTATGTCGATTTTGGTGGTGAAACTGCCATCGCGCTGGTGAACGACTATCCCAACCTGCTGGTGGTGCACACCCTGTCCAAATCGCGCTCGCTGGCCGGGCTGCGTGTGGGCTATGCGGTGGGCGATGCCACGCTGATCGAGGCGCTGGAGCGGGTGAAAAACAGCTTCAACGCCTATCCACTGGACCGGCTGGCGCTGGCCGGGGCGGTGGCTTCGTTCGAAGACGACGACTACTTCCGCCACACCTGCCAGGCGGTGATGCGCACGCGGGAACAACTGACAGCGCAATTGCAGGCACTGGGCTTTGAAGTATTGCCCTCGGCGGCCAATTTCGTGTTTGCCCGCCACCCGCAGCACGATGCCGCCATGCTGGCCACCGGCTTGCGCCAGCAGGCGGTGATCGTGCGCCATTTCACTGCGCCGCGTATCAACCAGTACCTGCGCATCAGCATCGGTACTGATGCCGAATGCGCACGGCTGGTACAAGTGCTGGGCAGTTTGCTGTCCTGAGACAGCAGGCCGATTTCAACCTCGGAAAGGAAGCGACATGAGCGAGCAAGACCGCGCCGCCGGCAAGGCCCGCCGCACCCAGGTGATGGGTGAGGCCTTTGTCGAACGGGCGATGAGCAATCTGGATGGCTTTTCCGCCCCCTTGCAGGACTGGCTGAACGAACACGCCTGGGGCAGCACCTGGCAGCGCGAGGGGCTGGACCTGAAAACCCGCAGCCTGATCACCTGCGCCATGCTGGCGGCGCTGGGCCGCAGCACCGAGCTGAAAGGCCATGTGCGCGGTGCCATCAACAACGGTGCCAGCCTGGTGGAAATCCGCGAGGTACTGTTGCACAGTGCCGTGTACGGCGGCGCCCCGGCGGCCGTGGAAGCATTTCGCAGTGCGCGTGAAGTGCTGAACGAGCTGGGGCTCAAGCTGGAAGAATAGGCTGACTGGCGGCAGGGTTGATTTTCTGCCGCCAGGCCCCACACTGAGTGCATCTCCACCCCGGCGGCCGGTCGCAGCATTGGCCGCCTTTGCCTGAAGGACATGAAGATGGCATCTGTAACCCTGCGCGGTAACCCGGTTGAAGTGGCAGGCACCCTGCCGGTCAAGGGCGACAAGGCTCCGGCCCTGACGCTGACCAATGGTGATCTGGCTGACGTGACCCTGGCCGACTTTGCCGGCAAGAAGAAAATCGTCAACATCTTCCCCAGCGTGGATACCCCGACTTGCGCCACTTCGGTACGCAAGTTCAACGAAAAAGCCGCTGGCAAGGCCGACACCGTGGTGCTGTGCGTTTCTGCCGACCTGCCGTTTGCACAAAAGCGTTTCTGCGGCGCCGAAGGCATCGAGAACGTGGTGAACCTGTCCACCTTCCGCAATGCCGACTTCCTGCAAGCCTGGGGCGTGAAGCTGGCTTCCGGCCCGCTGGCTGGCCTGACTGCCCGCGCCGTGGTGGTGCTGGATGCCGACAACACCGTGCTGCATAGCGAGCTGGTGGCTGAAATCGGCAGCGAACCCAACTACGAAGCCGCGCTGGCGGTGCTGTAAGCAGCCTGTTTTGTTGACAAGCCCCTCTCGCTTTCCATAAGGAAAGCGAGGCCCCCTTACAGGGTAAGGGCGGGGGGATAGGGAATAAATGAAAGGCTGCGAAAGTAATCAGTGAATCGAAAGGCCCGGCTTTGCCGGGTCCAGTGCAATTGAATCAAATGACTTTCTCAGCAGCCTGAACGGCAGCCCATGATGGCTGCCGTTTTTGTTTCTTGCACCTCAGTGCTGTGGCTGCAAGCGGAACCAGCTGAGCGCCTGGTGCAGTACCCCGGCAGACTCCGCCAGTTGGTGCATGACCGGGTGGGCATTGCGCATTTGTTCGTCGATGCTGCTGGCCAGGTGGGCCAGTTCAAAACCATGCTGGCGAATGCTGTTGCCGGCCTCGCTCTGTTGCTGGCGCACCTGGCTGATCTGTCCCATCAGCTGGTCCAGCTCGGCCAGCGACTGGTCCACGCCGGACAGGGCAGTGTCCAGTGCCTGCTGAGCATGCTGGTTGTCATGGCTGGCCTTGCCGGCGGTATCAATGGCGTCACCCAGCGACTGCTTTACCGTTTCCACCTGCGACAGGCAGTCAAAAATGCGCGAAGTGGCACTGGCGGTGCGCTCGGACAGCTTGCGTACCTCATCCGCCACCACGGCAAAACCCCGGCCCTGCTCGCCGGCACGGGCAGCTTCAATTGCTGCATTGAGCGCCAGCAGATTGGTCTGGTCCGCCACATCGCGAATCAGGGTGCTGATCTGGGCGATATCGCCAATCGACTGGTTCAGCTGTTGCATTTCCTGCATGGCGGAATCAATGCGAGCGGCCAGGTCCTGCATGGCAGAGGCATTGGCACTGCACAGCTGGCGGGCATGCTCGGTGCGTTGCAACGCCTGTTGCGATCCGCTTTCTGCCTGGGCAATGAATTGCGCCACGCTTTCTGCCTGGCTGGCAATCTGCGCGGCTGCTTCGTTGCTCAGATTGGCCTTGCCGCTTTGCAAGCGGCTGGCGTCAGCCGCCTGGCTGGTGATTAGCTGCAATTGCTGGCTGTCGCGTTGATTACGGCTGGCGTGCTGATGCACATTGCTCAACAGCTCGCCCAGTCGTTCCAGAAAGCGGTTGATGCGTGCGGCCATTTGCGCCAGTTCATCCTGCCCCTGTTCCGGCAAGCGGGCAGCCAGGTTGCCTTCACTCAGTGCATCCACGGCACGTCCCATGGCGGCCATCTGCATTTTCAAGCGCCGTGCCAGTGCCAGCTGAATCAGCACCACTGCCACACTGGCCAGCAGCAAAGGCCCCAGAATGATGATGGCCAGCTGTTGCAGCATGGCATGCATGGCTGCTTCTTCTGCGGCCTGATCCTTGCCGGCTAGCACCAGTTGTTGGTCTAGCAGTGCCACCAGCGGCACCAGGCTTTGCTGATAGGCCTGTTCCGGAATCGACAGCGCATCTTGTGGCGCGGTTTCGGCAATGGTCAGCGCGCTTTCCAGATTCTTGGCGTATTGCTGCCACAGCATATTGCTTTGCTGTGCAAACTTTTCCGCACTGTCCGCAGGCAAGGCCGCGGCAATGCGGCTGCCCAGTTGCTTGACCTGCTGCTTGACCTGTTGCAGATGCTTGGCCGTTTCCGGCTGCAAGGGGTCGGCACGGGACAGGCTGAGTACGCTGGCCTTGAACTGGTAAAGATTGGCCGACAGTTGCTGATGCTGGCTGTAGTCATCCACATGCCGGGTGAGGGAGAACAATTGCTGACTGGTAACGGCCAGCACAATCAGCAGGCTGGCCACGGTAAACAGGATGGTCAGCCATAAACGTTTGATAAGAGACATGATTGCAGCTTCTGCACAATGGATGCTGCGCAGTGTAGACCCTGAGAATGACAGTTCCATGACATGACTTAATGCCAAATACTTAGAATTGCCTGTGAAATGGCTGCATCATTTACAAGCAGGTCTTGGCAATCCGGGCCGGACATCCTGCAACAGGCCCTTTGTCACCACCATGCGCCAGAGGCAGGAACCGGCAACCGGGCAGGGCATACAGCAAGCCGCTGCGCGCTCAGCCCTGTCGTATTGCTGTGGCCAGTTCATTGCATCTTCATTGCATCAGCGTTTGGCGCTGATGTTTTCCTTGGCGGCAATTGAAGGTGCAGGCAAGGCAAACACCCGTGACGGCAGCTTGAACTGCAACAGCTTGAGCAAGGCCAGCGGCCCCTCGCCAGCAGTGGTGCGCAGGATATAACGTGCGGTCAAGCCATCAGGCAGGGCAAAGTCCAGTTGAAAACGGGCTTTGTCCAGTTGTACCACCTTGGCTTTTTCCAGCAAGCGGACGAAGGCCCAGCGGCCGCTGAATTCCAGCGTTTGCCGTGTGCCGGTAGCCAGCGACAGCCACTGTAAATAAGTGCCACCGGGCTGCCCGGTCTGCGGCCAATGCATGGCTACCCAGGCCTCGTGCTGGTTGAAGTACTTCAATGCCTGGCCATCAATCATCAGCGTGGTTTCGGCCAGGCCCGGCATGGCAACCGGGCGCAGCTCAAACTGGTAAGCGGCATCGCCTTCGGCATACAGCAGGCTGGACAGGCGGCTCAGTGCATTCACCGCATTGAGAAAGTCGGCATCGAAAGGTGCGGCATTCTGCAAGGTGGGGCTGGGCAGCCATTGATCGCCTTCCTGCACCAGCGCTCCGGCCAGTGTACTGCCCAGAAAGCGGGCAATCGCGCCTTGTTCCGGGGCCAGAAAGCCGGTCAGCACCGGAATGGAGCTGTCGTTATCGCTGGCATTGAAGGGAAAGCGCCCGGCCAGCTGACTACCCCATGGCAGGTAGATGCTACGGCGCCACAAATCATTGATGTCAAACGCCGCTGGCAGCATCACCACCTGGTTGGCACTATCCAGCGGGCTGACAAACAGCTGCTGCGCAAAGCCGGCCCATTCTGCCCCCAGGCTGGCAGCCAGCATGGCCGCGTACTCCTGGCCATGGGCCAGCGCATTCTGTTCGCCCTTGAACAGCGCCTGTGCCAGCTGGCGGGACGCGGCATCGGGGTTGGGCGAGGAGGCCAGCTGTTGCAGCTTCAGCCGCACCGAGGTGACGGATTCCAGATAGCGCGCCAGGCTGATTGTGTGGCTGGCTTGTGCATCATCCGGCGCAGTCAGCCGCAACAAGGGCCCAAAGGCACGGGCTAGCGGGACGGAAGGCTGTGTCTGCTGCATGGCCGCCTTGTCACCGGACTTGCCCACCAGTGCGCGGGTTTTGTCCAGCAAGTCACTGGCCAGGGACTTTTCCGCCATGCCAGCCTGCCCCTGGTACTGGATCATGCTCAGCAAGGCCAGCAGCGGCGAGCGCTGCGGGTCGGCATAAGTGTTCAGTTGCTCCACTGTGCTGGACAGGTTACTGGCAGATTGCCAGCGCATGCCGTTCAGCCAGCGTTGCCAAGCGGCGGCGTAGTCATTGAAATAACGTTGCAGCAAGCGGGTTTTCAGCAGGCTGCCTTCACTGCGTGCAGCTTCTGCCCCCATCACCCATAGCGCCTCGCCGCCCTGTTTCGGGTCGGCATTTTCGATGGCAGTGCGGACATGGCCATCCCATGCTTCGCGGGTATAGGCACCGGGCAGGGTGCCGGGCAGCAGGAACAGGCCACGGTTATCCACCCCCGGCAGCAGGCTACTGGCGGTGCGGGCCGGATATTTGTCAGCCGCCTGTTGCAGGATGGACTGGTAAATCGTTTCGTCGCCATGCTCCACCCCGTTGAGGCCAAGCAAGGTCTGCCGGGCAGCGGATACCACGGCAGGGCTGGCCGCCAGCTTCCATTCCGGGTGTGCCGCCAGATGCTGCGCATAAAAGCGCATGATGTCTGCTTGCGGCTGGCCGTCGGATCCACTGCGCAGGCGTAGTTGATCCGACAGGAATACCGCCTGCGTGCGGGAAGGCGTATCCAGCATCAAATAGGCTTTCAGGCTGTCAAACCCCACCTTGCTGGCCAGCGAAATCGCCTCGCCACCGCCGGACAGCGGCAGCTTGTTCAGCTCAAGCAAAACGCGCTGGATATCCTGTTGCGCAGGCGTAATCACCCACTGTCGGGCAGCCTTGCCGTAAGCGGCAAACAGCGGTGCCTGCACCTTGTCATTCAGGTTCAGGCCAAAGCGCGACAGCAGGGGAATACCGGCGTTGGCTTGCTGTGATAGCTGCTGCAATAACTGTTGGGTACTCAGCAAGGCTGGTAAGGCCTGCTTGATGGTGCGGGCGGCATTCAGCTGGGCGATGCGGGCCTGGGCGTCCATCACCAGGGTGTGATTGCGCATGGCGGACACGCCCACCGCCACCGCCAGCAGCAGGGACAGGGCACACACAAGCCAGCCGATGAGGTCGGTCAGCGCAAGACGATGGCGGCGCGGTGCACATTGCACACAATCCTCCACCACATGGCCTGCAATATGCGATAAGTCAGCACCGGCAATCCACGCCAGGCGGATGATGTGCTGCCCGTCTGGCAGGTGGTGGCTGATCTGCGCCAGGGATTCGGCCAGATCATCAATCACGCCGGGCTGATCCAGCGCAGCGGAAAAGGCCAGCGTGGCAGAGCCCTTGTGCGCCAGCAAGGCTGCCTGTCCGTCAATGGCGCTCTGCCAGACCAGCTGGCGCAAGTCGGCCCGCGTTTGTGCCGCATCGCCGGGTTGGGTCAGTACGCAGGAAATACCCTGCTCCGGTACCGTCCAGCCAGTGAGGGCAAGGCAGACCGGCAGCCGCCACTGACAGCGTGCATTCAAATCCAGCAGCTGTTGCAGCTGCATACTCCCGGTTTTCGGCAATGTGTCCGCCACCAGGGTGACGGCATCCAACGGCACACGCCAACGGCCACGCAAACGGGCGAGGCGCTTTGCTGGCTGTTCCGGGGTGATGCGCAGCAGCAAGGCATCCGGGCTATCCAGCCAGAGCGGTGCCGGTGCCTGGTCGACATCCGCCAGGCTGGACACTACCTTCTCCGGCAATAGCGTTGCCACCCATGGCTTGATGCTGCGCCATTTGCCCGGGTACTGATGGCGCATGTATTGCAGAACGGAATCCAGGCCCTCCGACCTGCCATCCATAGTGGTGTTGGCACGGTGAACGCGAGGCACCGCCAACGCAGCAGGCCCCCGGATCAGCAGCACTAACCAGACAAACACCGCCAGGGTTGGCAGTAACACGGCCCAGAAGAAAAGACTGGTTTGCAACAAGAAGCCATCCGTCGGCCCCTGAAACAGCGTTTTGCCATACAACCAGACCAGCAACAGCGCCAGTGCTCCAATTGCAAACAGGATGAGGGGTATCCAGTAAACGCGGCGCGGGGTAGGGGAAGAGCTTGGCAGGCTGGTCATGGCGATGGCCTCTCACGTTTGGCAATGCAATTCAAAGGACATTCACGCTTACACACGGTCAGCGCTGGCGGAGTTATTGCAAATCAATATGTGGTTTGAGTGACTACTGGCCGGCCTATGCGCCCTGCCTTTGTCGTTACTGGTGGAAAACGCTGGGTGTTATTTGCTTTCATCACCATCCAGTAAATCTGATTTGGACCAGTCGCACAGACTGGCAGGTGGGCTAGCCTTGGCTGCACCATAATCAGGGAAGAAGAAATATTCCTTGGGCCCCTTTCTATGGACATAGTTAAAAACAGATAGGCCATCACCATGCAAGTAAAATGAATAAAAACCGGTCTTTTTTTTGTTAATTATTTCTGTGTATACATAGCGATAGTTTTTAAATTTCCCTTCCTTTACTGTAATGTCTTTATGGTTGGAATATTTCAAGCGAATTTTAGCCCCATTGTTGTATTGCACATAAACATCGCGGCGTGGGCCCTGCGGCAGGATTAGGCTGATAAAAATAGGCTTTTTATCTCCCATGGCAGAAAAGCAGTAGGTGTTAGTTCTATTAATTCTGTTTTCTGAAGTGGCTGCTGGTACGGATGCATGCGCCGTGGTGGCAATAAGGGCGCTTGCTAGGCCGGTGATTTTTCTTAACATGACAGTCCTTAGTAAATAAATTGCACAAATCAAAACAAATACTTCACGCGGTCACGCTTAATGATTTATTCAATAAGCTAGGCTTTCCCCGTTTGCATGCGGTGCAATAGCAAAATGAAAGACAGCTGTGTTGGTTGATTTTCTTTGATATGGATGTCTTTTTTGTGTTTATATTTTTATATAACATATTTAGTTATTTTCTTCTTCTGATAGTCGATCTGATTTGGACCAGTCGCATGCAACGTAAGGTATTTTTGAGTCGTCCGCGCCTGAGTCGAATCTGAGAAAATACGATTGATTTTTTTCTTGGGACGATATTCGAGCATTGGCGAGTCTCCTCTATACCAAGTGTAAGTGTAGTATCCAGTCATTTTATTGTTCATCATTTCGGCATAAGTGTGTGACTGACTATCATTGTTTGATCCTGTCATGTCTATATATTCAGGGTATAGATATCTAAGGTGAATGATAGGGCCGTTATTGTGTTGTACAAAGCCGCCTAGGCGCCTGTCATTAAAGAGGCCTAGGGTAATAAATATGAACTCATTCTTTTCTCGTGATGAATAGCAGTCTGGGCGAATTTTATCTATTTCTGCGGTTGGATTTTTCTGACTTTGGGCTGAATGGGCTGTAATGGCAAGCAGAAAGATGGCTGCGATGGTTAGTATTCTTAGCATTGGTATCCTTCCAGGGAGTGACTATGTGGTGTTTTTTTTGATTGCTATTTATATTTTTAGTTGTTTGTATCATTTAATAAACTTGATTTCGACCAGTCGCATGCTATATCTGGTGTGTGTGAGGTTTGTGCTTCTGAATCAATAAATAAGCCATATCGTCTGTTGGATTTTTTAGGATAATATTCAAGAATTGGCATGTCTCCTCTGTACCAATTGTATATATAATACCCTGTGATTTTGTTATTTGTAATTTCTGCATAGGTGTGAGATTCACTATCATTACCTGCTCCTTTTTTGTCTATATAATTGGCGTATAAATATTTTAAGCGTAGTGTGGTACCATTGTTATGCTGTACATACCCACCTAATCGGTAATCGGAAAATAAAATAAGGCTGATAAATATGAATTCGCCTTTTTCGTGTGAGGAAAAGCAAGTTGCGTTAGATGTATCAACTTCAATGGCTGAGTTTGATTTGCTATACACCGCGGGACTTGCAATAAAAACAAAAATGCAAGCTATGTAGGTAATTATTCTGGACATGAATGTGTTCTTTGTATTAATTAATGGTTCTGCGCTGATGTCTTTATGTTTAAGGTCTTTGTAAGATATATGCCAAATTTAGAGAGTGCGTGGTAGGGACAAATTTTTCTTCTCCATTTATTTTTTCTTTTCTGCTATTTCTGCGCCAGACAAAGGTGATGTTAACAGTGTCTTTGGGTGGAATGGCATCATGTAAAATCCATTTGCAGTACTCCAAGGCTTGAAGTCTTAGCTCAAGTCCGTTGATATTTTGATCAAAAACCCAACCATTGATACCTTTGCTGACCTCAATGCCATTCTTAATCGCGCTGCCTAGATCACATAGAGAGTGCATGCTGGTGACTTTTTTTGATTGTTTACTGATCCAGTAAAAACCACTGCTATCGATGCAGCCAAATACATTATTAATCGAATGGCTTAGTTGCTTTTTCTTTTCGGATTGTCCCGGCTTTGCAATTAAATTATCTGGGTTCCAGCCTAATTCCGCATACACACCAAGCTGTGCATTTTTGGTGGATGGTATTCCACGAAATTCACCATACTTTGAATAGGAGCCTTTGTGCGTGAGTTGAATAATGCCCCGTCCCCAATAGGGCCTGTATTCTGCGCTTGGATCATGTGGCTCGGCTAAATATGCCAGATAGCTGGTTTCTGGAATGGTTTGCGCAATAAAATGCGCTAATCTGCCTTTGCTGTGTAAAATGCCATATTTGTTAAAGCCTTGGCATAGTGCTTTTGTCCAGGTTTTGGCTGTGGAGAATGCTGCCTCCCAACTCTTGGATTCGGTTCTGAATTGTGTGCGATCAAGGCGCTTTAGTGTTCTTGGCAGTAATTGCGCAAACTCAAACTCCGATAGCCAATTACATTTCCTGAAATGCAGGATGAACTCCCTGGGGTTGAAGAACCAGACATCTTCCGTTATCGCACCCTGGTAAAATGCCTTGCTGGCATTGTCTACAGTAGGTAGACAAGCACTGGGGAATTTATTGTTGTTGTCGACGAATCGCTGCCAGAAACAGGCTTTGTCCAGGTCGTCCATTAATTTCTGGAATTTGCTATTGTCTAGTGGTATGGGGTTGAGCGGGGATGCCACTTTACGCCATTGTTGGCGCACTGCCTTCTTTGCTTTGTCCCATTCGCTGGGAATTTTGCAAATCATCTTTGATAGTTTGCTACTGACAGCCGGGTCAGTTAATGCCCGTTGTAATACGGCTGCGTTTTTCTCGCTGCCCGCTGGATACAGTAGTGAATGAATGATTTTGCTATCACACAGGCCGTTATCAACCGGGTCATCATCGATGAGGGTCCAGTCTGCCCAGTCCGGAAAATCGCCATCACTAAATACGGTAATGGGCTTTGCGCCCTGGGCGGGTGCGGCATTGAGATTGATCCAGGCCAGGCCCTGTGGTGTGTCAATCTGATGCCAGTGTGGAATGTCATGGCCAATTTTCTGGGTGTTGACCTCATCAATGATGCGGCCAAATTTCAGCATTTCATAAATTGCGCTGGGGGCGATTTTTTTATACTGTTCGCCCATCTTGACTGCTCGGTTATAGAGCTTGTATTCGTATGCCTGGTAGAATTTGTTGTCTTTGGCGCGGTGTGGGATGCTGATGTATTGATTGTCTTTTAATAACTTGCTGCTTATCGTGACTTCACCCTTTTCAAATTTGATGGTGACGTATAAATCTGACGTACTCGGTGTTGGGTTTTTGAGGGTGGGTGCGCTGTAATCTGGCGCTGTCGCCTGGAAATATAAGGGAGTGCCTGCCGGGATGTAGTAGTGGGTATCGCCGTAAACAATGTTTTTCCGGCCGGATTTGGCGAGGTTCAGCTTGCCGCTGCTGCGACCGGTGATTTTCTTTACATTTGCGCCGCTGCAAAAGATTTCAAAATGGATGCCGCTATTGTCTGCCACGTTACCGACATGGCCAATCAGGTCTTTTCTATAGACGGGGCTGCCCTTGGCGTAGGCTGTCTTGATTGCTTCATTGATGACTTGCAGGTGTTGATAGCAGGAGTAATACACAATGCAGCCTTCTGCCTCGCTGCCAATCTGGGTTTCATGCCTGATGATCACCACTCCGCTGGAGTTGGCGTGCTCGCTGAGGTCTGTCCCTTTGTCCTCGGCGTAATACATGACGGCACCGTCGGCAATCGCCCATACGGCGTTGTTGTCCCCCGATCCGACAAAGCCGGTAATGTGCAGGCCGGGGTGCCATTGGCCGGATTTTCCTACTGGAAATCCTCCCCTGTCGCGATTGGGCATCATGCTTTCCAGCCATGCCCTATCTTCTTTCTGGGTGGTGGTTTGCGCTTGTGCTGGCTTTAGTAATACGGGTGGTCCGATTAACATGTTTATTCCTTGTTCTAATTGAATGATGAGCTGGCGAATAATCAATACCCTTCATTCCGAGTAGTTCTGATCAAGGCTTAATTCGGTTTTGGGGAATGCGCTGACTGGATTAGCCAGCCCCGCCTTCCCCTCATTACTCAGCGTGCCGTGCAGCTTGATATCCCCAAA
>NZ_JAYSDA010000011.1:0-123154 GCF_041914625.1 Aquitalea pelogenes
ACGCTTTCCAGGCGTGCGACTTAAACCACTCATCCACCTCTCCAGATGGCTGCTGAGGCTGTGTTCACTGCGTTTCGACCTCAGAGGCTGCGCAGTATATAAGCCCTTAAGCGGCTGTGCAAGGCTTTTTGTAAGCGTCATGCAAAAAAAGCGTGGTGTGATAATCGGCGATGGCGGCGCGCTCGCGTGCCAGCCAGTCGGCAATGGCACGGCGAAATTGCGGGTGGGCAATCCAGTGGGCCGAGTGGATGATGACCGGGGTAAAACCGCGGGCCAGTTTGTGTTCGCCTTGCGCGCCGCCTTCGAAACATTGCAGCCCTTGCTGGATGGCGTATTCGATTCCGCTGTAATAGCACAGCTCGAAATGCAGGCAGTCCACGCTTTCCAGCGCACCCCAGTAACGGCCATAGAGCGTGCTGCCGTCTTGCAGGCACCAGCTGGCGGCAATCGGCAGATCGCCCCTGCTGGCGATGAACAGAAGGCAGTGACTGGGCAGTAAACGACCGGCCATGCGGAAGAAGTCCAGGTTGAGATACGGCGGCGAGCGGTGTTCCAGATAGGTCTGGCGGTAGCAGCGTTCAAAAAACTGCCAGTGCAGATCAGTAATTTCTGCACCGCGCAGTACTTGTATGCTGATGCCGGCATCGCGCACCTTGCGCCGCTCCTGGCGGATTTTCTTGCGCTTGCTTTGCGACAGTGCTGCCAGAAAAGCATCGAAATCGGCATAGCCCTGGTTTTGCCAGTGGAACTGCACACCGTGGCGAACCAGCCAGCCGGCCCGCTGCAACAACTCCAGTTCTTCAGCCGCAGGAAACAGCACATGGGCGGAGGAGAGTTGATAATCCGCCACCACTTGCTGCAGGCCGCCGATGAGCGCGGCTCTGGCTTCGCCCTGCCCCAGCAGGCGCTGGCCGGTAACCGGGGTGAAGGGTGAAGCCAGCAGCAGCTTGGGATAGTAGTCCAGCCCGGCGCGTTGCCAGGCCTCGGCCCAGGCCCAGTCAAACACGTATTCGCCACGCGAATGACTTTTGAGCCAAGCGGGTGCCAGGCCTTGCAGCTGGCCGTGCTGCTCGCTCCAGATGGGCAAGGGCTGCCAGCCGGTGGCCGCGGTGGCACAGCCGCTGTCATGCAGGGCGGTCAACCATTGCCGCTGCATGAACAGGCCGGCATTTGCGGCAAGGCGGTCCCATTCTGCCGCATCCAGGGCATTGAGTTGATCGGCCAGTTGCAGATTCACGTGGTTTCCTTTCGGGCAAGTGCGCATTCTTGGGGTAAAATCGACACTATCCAAACCCATGGTTGTGTTCAACATGCGTATTGCGCTCGCTCAGTTCAACCCCGTTGTTGGCGATATCGCCGGCAATACCCGAAAAATTCTCGATCTGGCCCAGGCTGCCATCGCCCAGGGGGCGGATGTGCTGGTGACGCCGGAGCTGGCGCTCACCGGCTACAGCCCGGAAGACCTGCTGCTGCGTGACAGCTTCTATCAGGCCTGTTCGGCCGCCATGGACCAGTTGCTGGAGCTGGATGGCATTACGCTGGTGATTGGCCATCCGGTCAAGCTGGGTCATGAACGTTTCAATGCGGCCACCGTGCTGCGCGACGGCAACCGCCTTGGCCAGTATCACAAGATGCTGCTGCCCAATAACGAAGTGTTTGACGAGTGCCGCTACTTTACTCCGGGTGCCACGCCACTGGTGTTCCAGCAGGGCGAACACAAGGTGGGCGTGCTGATTTGCGAGGATGTATGGTCGGTAGACCCTGCTGCCGAGGCCGCCGACGCCGGCGCGGATGTGGTGGTGGTGCTCAATGCCTCGCCTTTCCATCGTAACAAGATTGAAACCCGGCACGAGGTGCTGCGCTACCGCAGCGAGGAAACCGGCCTGCCCTTTGCCTATGTCAATCTGGTGGGTGGGCAGGACGAGCTGGTATTTGATGGCGCATCCTTTGCCGTCAACAAGGCAGGCGAAGTGGTTGCCCAGGCCGCCGCCTATGACGACGAATTGCTGCTGGTGGATTTTGCTGCGGGCGATCTGCAAGCCGCTCCCGCAAAGGCTGCCCTGCCCGACCCGCTGGAAAGCGTGTACCGCGCACTGGTGGTGGGTGTGCGCGACTACATCAACAAGAACGGCTTCCCCGGCGTATTGCTGGGTCTGTCCGGCGGTATCGACTCCGCCCTGACACTGGCCATTGCCGTGGATGCACTGGGCGCAGACAAGGTGCATGCGGTCATGATGCCCTCGCGCTATACCGCCGATATTTCCGTCATTGATTCGCGCGACATGATAGGTCGGGTGGGCGTGAAGTATGACGAAATTGAAATCTGGCCGATGTACGAAAGCTTCATGAATGCGCTGGCTGCCAATTTCAACGGCCTGGCGGAAGACACCACCGAAGAAAACCTGCAGGCGCGCATTCGCGGCACCTTGCTGATGGCGCTGTCCAACAAAACCGGCAAGCTGGTGCTGACCACCGGCAACAAGTCGGAAATGACCACCGGCTACTGCACGCTGTACGGCGACATGGCCGGCGGCTTTGCCGTGCTGAAGGATGTGGCCAAGACCCTGGTATTTGCCCTGTGCCGCTGGCGCAATACCCAGGGTGAAATCATTCCGGAGCGCATCATCACCCGCCCGCCTTCTGCCGAGCTGCGTCCGGATCAGAAAGACCAGGACAGCCTGCCACCCTATGAAGTGCTGGATGCCATCATGGCGCGCTATGTGGAAGAAAACCTGTCAGCCGAACAGATCATTGCCGATGGCTTTGCCGAAGCCGATGTACGCAAGGTGGTGCGTCTGCTGAAAATCAACGAGTACAAACGCCGCCAGGCACCGGTGGGCCCGCGCGTCACCCAGCGTGGTTTTGGCAAGGACTGGCGCTACCCCATCACCAACAAGTTCAGCTGAAGTCTGGCGGGATGCACAGCCATGCAGCCCGCATGCACCTCCATAACATAACAAATGACTCCGGGATCACCATGAACCTTCGCCCTGCACTCGTCGCTCTTCCCCTTGCCGCCTTGTTGCTTACCGGCTGCGCCAGCCCGCTGGCCGGCAAACCGGCAGACCTCGCCACCCGCCAGGTACTGCGTGACAACCTGCAACACGCCAGTTACAACTTCAGCGGCGAGCTGGGCTTTACCTCGCTGCACGGCAGCAGCGCCGATGATGCCAAGCCGCAGCTGTCCTACACCATCAACCAGATAGCGCGTTCCACCAAGGTGGCCATCAATGGCGCACTGGACCAGAACAGCAAGCGGATGGAACTGATTCCGTCCTTCCGCTTTGAACGGCGCAATCTGCAAGCCAGCCTCAGCCTGCCGCTGGAGCTGAACCTGCAGGATTTCTCGCTGTTGGTGGACCCATCCGCTTTCGACTTGTTCGTGCCCGAGCTGTATAGCGAGCAAACACGTTTTGTCCGCTTCAAGCTGCCCAGCGACATCGCCGCCAGAATTCCGCTGGATGCCATGATAAAAGCCCTGCCCGGCCTGGTGGATGAAGGTTACGGCACGGTGGACAAACAGGTATTTGCACTGGAGCCGCTGGATGACACCGCCCGCCAGCTGGGTGCCAGCTACCAGTTGCGCATTGCCATGAATCCGCTGCAGGAAAGCCAGGTGGTGGTGCATATCGTGGATGGCCTGGTCAAGGTGATCCAGCAAGAAGCCGAGCGCCAGGGCCGTCCGGAAGATGGCAAGCAAGCTGCCGCCGCCGCGCAATTGGTTCGCGCTCTGACACAGCGTTCGGCTGCCGACTTGCAAGCCACGCGCACGGTGTCGCACCTGTATGCCAACCGTCAGGGCCAGTTGCTAGGGATAAACCAGGAAATCACGCTGGACACCCCGCAGCTGCGCGGCCTGGCCTATCTCCACATGCGCTACAGCAATCACGGCAAGCCGGTGTTTGCCTACCAGCCTGCAGCGTCAGACATCATCGACTACGACAAACTGTCCAAGCCGCAATGGCTGCAGGACCTGGCCAAGTAAGCATGGCCAACACTCCTTAACAGCATGATCCGAACCGCCGCCCCCACTTGCTGTCACACTTTGCTGCCCAGCAAGGTGAGCATGACAGGGGCGGCGTTTGCCATACGGCGGTTGCCGGCACTGCCATGACAGTCACTTGCAATTGCCTCAAGGACCCCAGATGAAAAAATTCGCCCTGGCCATGCTGGCCACCGTGCTGACCTTGCCGGTACAGGCTGCCGCCATCGCCCAGCTCAAGGCCTTTGTCAATGACACCAAAACCCTGTCCGCCAGCTTTACCCAGGTGGTCAGCGCCAAGAACAAGAAAGAAGAAGTCTCCGGTCAGCTGGAAATCTCCCGTCCCGGCAAATTCCGCTGGAGTTACAACAAGCCGTACGAACAGCTGATTGTCGGTGATGGCAAGACACTGTGGATTTACGACAAGGACCTGGCCCAGGTCACCCGCAAGAACCTGGACGGCGCACTGGGCAGCAGCCCGGCCGCGCTGCTGGCCGGCAATAATGCCATCGAACGGGACTACATCCTGAAAGAAGCGGGCAAGCAAGGCGACGTGGAGTGGCTGAGCGCCAGCCCGAAAAAACAGGACAACACCTTCAACGCCATCCGCATGGGCTTTAGCAACAAGATGCTGGTGGAAATGGAGCTGACCGACAGTTTTGGCAACAACACCCGCATCCGTTTTGCCAATCAGCAGAAAAACCCTGCCCTGGCAGCCAGCCATTTCAGCTTCACCCCGCCCAAGGGCGCGGATGTGGTCAGCGGCGACTGAACAGCGGCCAACTGACGTGTAGCGGCCGGCTCAGGGGGACGGCTTCCAGCCGGACTGCTGCAAGAAACGGTCAACCTGCCGGGTATAGTCGCCAGCCACGCCCAGCTGCTGGTTGATCTGAGCGTGGCTCAGGTCCTGCGGCATTACCTGCACCACCACCCCGGCTTGCCTGCCTTTGTCAGCCAGGCCTCGCGCCTGCTTGCAGGATTCCGCCCGCTGCAAGGAGCACACGGCCAGTAGCGGCGGCGTGCCAGCGCCCAGCAAACGGGTGGGCGACAAGCGGTCCCAACGCGCGGCATCGCTACCAAAAGCCTTGTCATACAAGGGGAAATGCGGGCCGCGCATGATGTCCGCTACCTCCAGCGCTGCACTGTCCAGCAGCACGCTGGACACCCAGGGCTGCACGCCATGGCGCTGGCGCAGCGCGGTATCGGTACTCAGCAAGCCGACAAGGTGCGCCCCAGCCGAGTGTCCCATCAATACCAGCTGCCGCCTGTCTGCACCCCATTCGGCAGCATGCGCCTGCACCCAGGCCACCGCGCGGGCCACATCATCCGCCTGATCCTCCACCGGGGCCTGCGGCAGCAGGCGATAATCCAGCGACACCAGCACCACCCCGGCAGGCAGCCAGTGCGCCAGCTTGTTATCCACCACATTGGCCGCCTGCTTGCTACCCACACGCCAAGCCCCGCCATGCACCATCACCAATAATGGCCGGCCCTGCCCTTCGTCTGCCGGCAGATAGACATCCAGTCGCTGGCGCATATCAGGGCCATACGCCAAGTCCGCCAGCTTGCGTGCACCAGCAGGCAAACGGCCACTGCTGGCAACATCCTCCTCCGCCAGAGCATCGTGACTGGCCGCCCGCTGCTGCAGCCAATTCTGCAGGGGGCCAGCCTGCACTGGCAATGCCAGCACCAGCCATAAACAGAGTACACCCGGCTTCATTCCACTCCCCTCCCGATTCATAGCGCCTGCGGCAGGCAGAACACAGCTGATATACTAGCAGCCTGTTTCTTTTGCCGTGTTAGCCGCCATGAATGATCTGTTTGCCCAGGAAGCCAAAAAACCGTTGGCCGAGGCACTGCGCCCCGCCGCACTGGATGAGGTGATTGGCCAGCAGCACCTGATCGGCCCCGGCAAGCCGCTGCGGCTGGCAGTGGAATCCGGCACCTTGCACTCGATGATTCTGTGGGGCCCGCCCGGCGTGGGTAAAACCACGCTGGCGCGCATTCTGGCCGGCAGTTTCGATGCCGAGTTCATTCCGCTCTCTGCCGTATTCTCCGGGGTAAAGGACATTCGCGACGCGGTGGAACAGGCGCATGCCGCGCTGCAACGCTCTGGCCGTCACACCATTCTGTTTGTCGACGAAGTCCACCGCTTCAACAAGGCTGTCAAGTGTTATATAAAACAACGACTTGCGAGTGTCGTTGTGCAGATTTTTGGGCTTCCCCATTGTTCAGCGGTGGTGAAGCATGGCTGATTTGTTCGCACAAGAGCCTGTTGCCCCACTGGCTGAAGCACTGCGGCCGAAGACCTTGGACGAGGTGATTGGGCAGTCTCACTTGCTGGGTGAAGGCAAGCCGTTGCGACTGGCCTTCCAATCGGGCAAGCCGCACTCCATGATCTTCTGGGGGCCACCAGGTGTAGGCAAGACCACCTTGGCACGCCTCACAGCCACGGCCTTCAAGTGTGAGTTCATCGCCTTGTCTGCGGTGTTCTCCGGTGTGAAGGACATTCGTGCTGCTATGGAGCAAGCACAACAGAACCTGTCTATGGGCAAGCACACCATCTTGTTCGTAGACGAAATTCATAGGTTCAATAAGTCCCAACAAGATGCCCTTCTTCCTTATGCAGAAAGTGGCCTAGTCACTTTCATAGGTGCCACCACGGAGAACCCTTCTTTTGAAGTGAACTCGGCTCTGCTGTCTCGTGCTCAGGTCTATGTCCTGAAGTCACTGACAGAAGAAGAATTGAAGCTGCTCTTGAAGCGGGTTCAAGAAGAAGGTGCCCTTGGTGAATTGCAGATTGAAGACAAGGCTATTGAAACGATCATTGGCTATGCAGACGGAGATGCCAGAAGGTTCTTGAATCTGCTTGAGCAGTGCAAAACGGCTGCTGGTGCTGCTGGTGTCCAGAACATTGATGCTGACTTCATTCAAAATGCTCTGACACTCAATAGCAGGCGTTTTGATAAAGGTGGCGATAACTTCTATGACCAGATTTCTGCTTTGCACAAGTCTGTTCGTGGGTCCAATCCTGATGCTGCTTTGTACTGGCTGACAAGGATGTTGGATGGCGGTGCTGATCCAAGGTATCTATCCAGAAGAATCATCAGGATGGCTTGGGAAGACATCGGGCTTGCCGATCCAAGAGCCATGCAGATAGCCAATGATGCGGCACTGACCTTTGAACGGTTAGGAAGTCCAGAAGGTGAATTGGCACTTGGTCAGGCGGTCATCTATCTAGCTGTTGCTGCCAAGAGCAATGCTGGCTACATGGCCTACAACCAGGCACGAGCCTTCGTGAAGCAAGACAAGAGCCGGGAGGTTCCTGTTCATCTTCGCAATGCTCCAACGAAGCTGATGAAAGAATTGGGCTATGGGCATGAATACAGATATGCTCATGACGAACCCAATGCTTATGCTGCTGGCGAGACGTACTTGCCAGAAGGCATTGAAGAGCCTGGTTGGTATCAGCCGGTGCCAAGAGGTCTAGAAATAAAGATTGCTGAAAAACTCGCTGTCTTGCGGAAGCTGGATGAAGAAGCAGGCAAGAGAGAGTAAGAATCAAGTGAATTTCTGTGAAAGCACCTTCGGGTGCTTTTTTGTTGACTTGAATATAAGGTTTAGTATGCTTTTTGGATTGGAGGGGAAAAATGAATCCAAAAAGAAATGGTAAATATAAGTCAAGCGATAGAACTATTTGGTACAAAGATGGTCTTCCACATAGAGAAGACGGTCCAGCTATCGAATCAAGCTATAGCAAAGAGTGGTTTATAAATGGGGATCGCCACCGTGAAGACGGTCCTGCGATTGAATTTAAATTCCTGCAATCTAAACGTTGGTTCGTGTATGGAATTGAGATGACTGGTGAAGAGTATGACCGTTGGCTTGAAAAGAAAAAGCTTAATGAGAAGCTGCATGCCGATTTAAATGAAAGAGCAAAAGAAAAAAAGAATAAAATATAGGTATCTTCACGCTCTATTCCTATGCTGGGATTAGATTTTCGGTTTCGTCCCACTCATACCATTGAATCGTTCAGCCTCTTTGAGCTTCCTAATTCGTTCCGCTGCTACTGCTGCACCAATCTGATTTTCAAGTTGTGTGGCTCTAATCTTCAATGCGGCAGCTTTGGCCGGATTCTTTGCATTGGCAATCTGGCTAATAAGATCAGCAAGTTGAGAACGAAGCCCGCCAACAGAACTATCAGAGGTGGAAACGCCGTTTGTGGAGCTAGAAACTGATGGAGAGTCAGCTTTTCCCTCTGGATTTGTCGATAGCGTCTTCACTGGTGTGGCTGTGGAATCTACACGAGGCATGGAAGGCTGCTGAGACTGTGCAGTAGGTTGGGCCAGGGCAGATGTTTCTTTGACTTTCTGCGGCTGGTGAATCTCTTTGGGTGGTGCTACCTGCTGAAGTGATTCCTTGGCAGTAACCTTCTCGGCAGTCTTTGGCCCGTAGATTCGGTTCTTGTTGGTTCTGCCGATCATTGGTTCACCGATCAACTTCTTGTTGAACTGCCTTCTTGAATCAGTCAATCGCTTGAGGGTGTCACTGATCTTCTTGAAGTCAGCATCATTAAGTTGCTTTCTGTAGTCGGCACCTTTGGTAAGAGATTCGTTCTTCAACTTTCTGAAGTCTGCACCATATTCATAGACAGGACCTTTTAGACGAAAAGCCTTCTGTGATCCATGAATTTTCAATGAGATGAACTTGTCGTTGACTCTTGTGATCGTCCCAAAATTTTCTAAATAGTCGCAAAGCTGCTGTCTGTTGCCAATATTCCCTTGAAGGATCTGATAGCCAACATTTGCACTAATGTTGTCCTTATCTGGCTTGGTGGCCTTAATCTGCTTTGCAAGTTTTGAATCTGAATGCGGAAGAACTTTGACTTCAAATTTTGAAGACGATGCTTTAAGTGGATCTCTCACGACCTGGTCATAACCGAGATTGTGATTGATGACCGCATCAAATGCGTCCTTGAAGTCTTCTTTGACCTTCCCGACTGGAAACGGGTTCAATTGCCTGCCGGTAGTTAACTCTGTCAACGGAATGATGTAATTGAGTTCGATTCGACCTTTGTCTTCGTGAATATTCCAGAAGTCTGTGAAATTTACCCCATGCTCAAGGCCCGCCATGAAGGTGGCACGGAATGAGTTGACAACGGCCATCAGTTGTTGATCGGTTGGATGTTCATTTGGTTCAAAGGCCAAAGTGCCAGAAACATATTTGTGTTTTCTGCTTATTGTTTCGCAAGCAATGAGGCAATCAGTCTCACTTCCAGTGAGAAATCTTGGCTTTGGCTTTCTCTCCACTCCCTTATGGTCGTGGTCGCCTTTCAGATAATTGATCGCTTCTTGAACTGAATTCGTGCGATGGCCTTGAACAACATTGATCACAGAACCGCACCTTAAATTTTCTTCTGTGGAGAAAATTTGTCCTTGATCTCTTGGATGGCAAGCAATGTTTTTTTCAGATCATCGACAAGCAATTTTGTCTCTTGCTTTGTGAAATCTGGTTTGGAATTTAACTGCTTGGCGATCTGATTTAAGTTTTTCCCTTGTTTGTTTAGTTCTGCAAGGAGCCTTGCAGCCAGAATTCTGTCATCTCTTTTTTGCTCAAAGTAGAGGTCGATCTGATGCTCCTTGCCACCAAATAACTTGTATCTGGCAAATTTTGCCATCGAATTAAAGTTTGTTGTTCTCCACTTTTCTTTCAGATGATCATACTCGAATGGAGACATATTTACTTCGAGGACTTTAGTTCTTTTGAATCTAGAATCGTCATCTGCCCCTGCTTGTCCGGGGTGAAGTTTTAATTCATTTGCAGCGCTGTTTGTGTCATTCATTGGGATTTTCTCCTTCTTGTTTTCTTTTATTTTACTAGGGGCCTGGGGGAACCCCCAGCAAGAGATAAACCCATAAAAGTGAGAACCGTCAGGGTTCTCCTGGTATGGTTTATTTGTCTTGCTGTTTTGTACTATTAATTTTAGCAAGCCAAATTGATTTGTCCACGTTTCGCCGCAAACTCGATAGCCAATTTTTATGTAGACAAATTCTTGCGGGTTTATCTGCATGAAAGTTTGATCGAAAATTTTCGAGCAACGTCTTGACATCGATCTTCAATTTGCTATTTGTCTACATATAAAAGAGATAAAGCAAAGGAGGGTATATGGCAAAGATTGGAAGACCAAAAAAGCACAATGATCTAGTTCAATTCAATCTCTACATCGAACGACATGACCTAGAAATTTTGAAGGAAGTCGTGAATAGATTGAACGATAAACACCAAACAAGTGACTTCACTTTGGCTGGCTACACAAGAAAAATTTTCTCAACTGCGGCCAGGGGGCTTGAAGAAAAAATGAAGATTCATGATCAAAAAGTGGATGCACATAAAACAGAATTAGCATCTGCTGCTGAACAGTTCACTTGGAAGCCAAAAGATGGGGACTGAATTTATTTACGACAAAAATACTCTGACCACTCAGGACGATTTGCTCGTGTCAGTGGCAGACTTGAGGGATGTGATTCAAGCCTTCAACATTCCGAAAGAGGACCAGAGGCTTCACGAGGTTCAAATAATTCTTGAATCAATCGTGAGAAAGAACAGACTGCCTCGCGGCTCTTTAAGTGTTGAGTGATCCACCTGCGATGTTTCCCGGAAGGACCCAAACGAGTTGGTCCTTTTCACTTGCGTGATTACGGGTGTACAAGTGGAATTAGACTTTCATCTGTGAAGTTTTTAGTCCGACTCTTGATTAGATGATTTGACTTGCTAGAATATAATATATGACTGGCTGCACTTTACAGCGATCAACTAACTGCAAGTAATCAAGTGATCTGGGCACAAAAATAGCAGCCAAGCCGCCCAAATTTGAAAAATTGACTCCCTCAAGAGTCAATCTTTGCCTTGCCTTTTGAGATGAGGCAAATCTGTTCGATTATTCGAACTATGTGGAGTCTGTCTGCTCGCTTGACACCTTTTAGAAGGGTGGCAATGTGCTTTGCTTGGTCATCAGATTTTGAACTGATTCCAATCAGAAGTTCATCAATATCGCATTCAAAGACTTCGGCAATCTGGATCAATCTGAGGATGTCAGGTGTAGCCGTGCCTTGCTCGTAGGCCCCATATGACTTTGGGGTAATTTGTAGACGGTCAGCCACTTCCTCTTGTGAGTAGCCAGTCTTGTTTCTTTGCTTCTGCAAGCTCTTGCCGATGACTTTAAGCCGTTGCAGATCCTTGGGAGACTTCGCCATATGGATGTAGTTTCAGTTGATCTCATATGAATTTAACTGACTGGCGACGTCAGATCAAGAAAAAAGGCTCCTAGTGGAGCCTTTGCTTTTAGTGTGCAGGAGCCTTCTGAACGAGATCGTGAATCCTCTTGCGTTCGTGATTGGTAAAGGTCTTCATGATGGAATCATAGCCAAGATCGATGGTGTCCTTCATTGACATTGCAAGACCGAATTGATTCACCTGTTCAATATCAAGACCCTGCATGTGCATCTGAGCCAAGGTATCAATCATTTGGTAGACCGTAAGGAATGCTTTGATCTTGGTTGTTGTTGGAGCATCTTCCTTTTGAAGTTGTTGAATGACATTTTGAATCAAAGTGTCGTCAATGGCTTCTTCAAGGCTAAAAACTCCGTTAGGTACTGCGATAAGATTAAGTTGATTCATGATATTTTCCTTTCAATTTAAGTCATGTTTTAACCCTTCCTTTCCAGATGAACCATTTCACTTGGTAGGTGTTTGATGGGTGATTTATTGAACAGCTTTGGTGCCGATCAATGAAACGTATTTTGATCCTCTTGAGGCAAAAGGTACATGAGGCACAAGGTAAGGACCTAACGTGCAACGTTAGATAAGAAAAAAGCACCCGAAGGTGCTTTTTATTTTGAATGACTTAAGATTATCGAATAAAGTTCTTTTGCTACAGACTCCCTTAAAAGATTAGCTAACACTACATCTTTACCTTTTACTGTCGCCAAGATTGCCCCAATACCACGATTCACATCTATTTGAATGTTTGAAATATCTTTGAATGAGATTTTGTGCTTTTTTAAAATCAATCCTTCACCTGGTTGCATAAGAAGTTTTTCCTTTACCTGAAATAAGTAAAATGCAACCACTAAAACAAGTGGAATTGGTAGCAAGACAATTCCTATTAATATAAAACACAATGGAAAAACAATGACGCAACTTATGATTGCAAAGATACCAAGGATTAAACTACTTCTCTTATAATTTACCTCGATCAAGCCATCATTGTTGGTGGTTAAAATTACACTTCCTTTAATTGTTGATTCCATGAAATTCCTTTGTTTTTAGCATAATATTTATATTAAAATCAGAGCAATTTGTCAAACAGCAATAAAAAAGCACCCGAAGGTGCTTTTGGCTTTGCAGTTATTTTCTACTGTTCTTTGGAAGATTTCGCACTAGCATGACCAATGCAAAGAATGCACTTGAAGCACAGCAGATTACACTAATAATGGGTTGCGGATTGCTTATTCCTCGAATGAGGCCTGGTAGATCCATAAGTAAAAGGATCATAGCCAATCGCATCTTTAATCCGTTCAGGCCGTACTTTTCCAAGGTGTTGCTATAAAGTTCCTTGAATAGAAATCTAAAAATCTTGATGTTAAGTATGTTGGCAAGCCAGCCGCAGAATATTCCGGTAGTTGCAACTATTATTGTTTGGGCGTTCAATTGACTCTCCTGTTTAAGCCCAATCTACAAAATCACCAGTGAAAGTCAACATCAGGCATTGACAAACGACTGAAAGATCGTAGATTTATATTGCATACTCCATTTATTCTTATACTTATTAATAGAGCAGTGCAAAAAAGGCAAGTCAAATTGACTTGCCTTTTGCTTTTCCTTTGTTAATCTTAAAGAATAAGAATAAAAACAGGAGATTTTATGAAAAAAATTCTATATTCAGTCTTGGCACTATTAGTGCCGGGATTGGCCTATGCGGGAACTGCTGGACCATTCACCCCACCAGATTCAGACGTAAGTATGAAGGTGCTTGCTGCTCTATTCGGAAACATTGGCACTTTTGGTGCTTCTGCATCTGACGCTTTTGGTCCTGTCATGCAGGTTTTGAATGGGGCAATATTAATAATAGGTGGAATATTTGCGACTTACACTATCTTGGCAGGAACAATTGGCACTGCTCATGACGGTGAAATGCTCGGTAAAAAATTCTCTTCTGTCTGGATTCCAATTCGCTATTCATTATCAACGGCTATGGTTATACCTGTTATAAATGGTCAGTATGCGATCTTCAACTGGCTCGTTAGCTGGTGCTTGGTTCAAGGAATTGGGCTTGCTGATAATGTTTGGACGAAGTATATGACTGCTTCGAATCTTCAAAATCAAATGACTGTTGGTATTACTCCCCCACAAGCAACAGCATTGGGCTATAAGGTGTTTGGCTCTCTGGTTTGCATGAGAGGCTATGAGAAGCTAATGCAGCATGGTAATAATTCAGGGATGATTGATAGTGTTGTTTTACCAAGTGGAACTCCCCCTGCTGTTGGAATCAGTAAGACCGTGACATGGAATGGCGGGTCAACTGTCTATCTATTTGGAATGCCTTCTGGTGGTCTTGGCTTCACTCCAACTTCTTGTGGCACCATGACCGTTAAGAATGCCGAAACACCTACTGTCGCCAAGACAGACTCAGCAAGCGTTCTTGGATTGTTGGGCGATCCAAACCTATATCTTCAATCAGCTTACAAGGTCGCCCAGGAAAACAATGTTGCTGCTGGTTTGCTGGTCGATAGCTTGGATACAGTTGCAAAGGCATGGGTTGCAAATCCAAACATAGATCCTAGTGCCTCAATTGATAAGGCGGTAGCAACCTACGAGAACACAATCAAAACAAATGCCGCTCAGATAACGGCTTCATTCATGAACTTGAATGAGCTATCAGATTCAGCCAAACGCGATGGATGGGCGTTTGCAGGGGCCTATTACATGAAAATTTCCTACTTGGTAGATCTTTCAAGTAGAACTACAGCCAGCATTCCCACTGCTTCCGGTATGCAACCCGACGGTGGTCAATTTGCTAGTGCATTTATGACTAGATACGGTGATGGTTTGAAAAATCTGAAAATGGCTGATAAAGAAATCGGAGACTTCTCAATTAACAAAGAAAGTAATACTGGTGGCGAGGAATGGAGTTGGATGAGTTGGATAGGTTCAGGATTTGACTTGACTAGACTAATGAAACACTTTATTCAGGGTGTAGGTACATTTGTTTTAGATGATGGATCTAACCCAGTGCTTGAAATGAAAAGGCTTGGAAACTGGATGTTGGGTGTTGCTGCATTGATGCAAGCAGGTTACTCAAGTGGCTCATATGCTTTAGCTACTGCCGCACCTGGTGTTGCAGGTCCTATCGCTTTAGCTCAATCATTCCAACCCATGTTCAATGTAATCTTGCCTTTAATGATTGGTGTAGGATTCACATTGTCATATATCCTTCCAATGATGCCATTTATGATGTGGATGGGTATGTTTATTGGTTGGATGATTATGGCTGTAGAGGCAATAATAATATCTACCATGTGGGGTGTATACCATCTTCATCCCAATGGTGATGATCTGACCGGGAAAGGATCAAATGGCTATTCTCTACTATTGAGTTTGATGTTCAGGCCGGTTTTTGCAGTGCTTGGATTCATAGCATCAATCAACATAATATATATCGTCGGAACACTAATTAATAAAATTTTCTCATCAGCATTCTTGTTATCTCAGAGTGATTCAAATATATTTATAATGATTCTTGGTCTGGTTGCATTTCCTTTGATCTATTGCGGCATGATGTGGACAATCATTACCAAAGTCATGAAGGCAATTACAAGCATTTCTGATGAGTTGTTAAAATGGTTTGGTGGTCAAGGTGCCTCACTTGGATCTCATGCTAATGAAATCGGTAGCAACAATGCTGGAACTTATGCAGCAACATACACTGGTGTAAGATCTGCTGGTGGCTATTTGGCAGGTGCTGCAATGCGAGAAAAAGAAAACAAGAACTCTGAACTACAGAAAATTACTGAGTCCGATAGATTCCAAAGACACAAGGATGAATTGGATAAGACATTTGGCGATGGCACTGCTGATAAGAAGGTTTCCGCACTGGGAGTTAGCAACTATATGGACTTCGCCAAGAACCAGGCTGCAAGTGCTGCTTACGATGACGGCCTAAATCTTGCCAAATCATTCGGTGGTGAAGCCGGTGCAGAAGCCTTCCAAGATCAAATGCTTGAAGCCTCTCGTAATGGATTTGGCGAGCATGGCAATGCTCAAAATGCAGCTAAAGCAATCAGTCGTGACATTGCAATGAGTGCTGCAACTCAAAAGGCAGAGAAAGAATTCGGTGCTGATGGTGTCGCATTCTTGCAGCAGTCTTCTATGAGAGAGAATTCAAATGGAGAAATGGTTCCTAGCGTAACAAAAGCCAATCAAGCAATGGAGTTTTTGAAGGCGTCAAAAGATAATCTCGGGGAATCCTTCAATGATGTATTGAATGAGGCTGTTGAGAAGTTTGATAATTCAAAAGATATTCAAAGCTTTATTGAAATGAAAATTGCGGATAAGCCACCAGAATCACCACCAGACGTACAGGATGAATAAAAAAGCACCTTCGGGTGCTTTTTTATTTGGTGGGTGACGGCTCTTCTGGCAAGTAAGGGTTTGATGGGTCAATCTTCCTCTTTATTCTCGCACTGGCCTTCTTCATTCTCTCGATGAGGTGGGCAGCATGGCTCGCTGCCACATGGACATTCCAATCTGTGATTGGTACGTATATTGGAATTTTTCCCTTCTCAACGATTACTATTGAATCAGATTCGGTGTCGTAGTCAATGAAGATAATTTCATCAATGGACACTTCTACTGATGAGCCATCATGACCGTGTAAATTGATTTTTCCCACGAGCCTTCCCGCCAAATATCTAAATTGAAGCCAAATCTGCTTCATCAAGTTCATATGTTGCTCTCCTTAAATGCAACATACGAATTGAAAAAGCAGAGTCAACTAAAAAAAGCACCCGAAGGTGCTTTATGGGGCTTACGTAGAGTTTAGGCTTTGCCCTGCTTTCTGCGTATGGCAAGAATCGCTTCAGCATGAGTGGCTAGAGTAGGACTGGAGGATGCGTCATTGCCATGTTGAGTGCGGTTCTCCAAAACTGCGGTGTAGTTTGGAGCAGCAAGTTTTTGTACTTGCTCAGGGGTCATATTCAAAGCCATCCCAAGCTGCATAGCTGTTTCACGATATGCCTTTTGACCCATAATCCATTCAGCCAACATTTGCTGTTGCATATCGTAGGTCTTCTTGAAGCCAGAATGTTTTTGCGCAATGTCTTTCATAGGACGTGAAAGAAGATCTTCATACTCTTTGACTTTGTTTTTTAGTTCTATTATTTCAGCGGCGGTTTTATTATCCTTTTCTCGCTGATCCATTTCCGCAATCTGCTGGCGAGAATGATTTAGTTTGAACTCTGAATGAGCCAATCTCGCATCATTAATCTTTTTAATGTAATCTTCTTCCCACATTATTTTCTCCTATGGTCTAAATTAATATAGCAAAACTTGGTGATAAGTAAATACCTTGATCGCTATTGCCTATTTAATTTGTTATTTCTCAGCCAGGTTTCTAGATCAATGAGATTTGAAACCTTTTCAAAGCTTGCGGCCAATGTGGAGTAGAACGCTTCTCCTGAGCCATCTCGGTTCTCAATGGCTAGTCCCTTCCTTCTGTGCCTTTGACCTGCAACCCACCACTCCTTTGTGCCATCAGACCACTCAACCGCAGGTCCGTCAAGACGGTGCTTCACTCCTGCTAGATACCACATCTTGGTTCCATCACTTGTGACCACGGCTGGGCCGCTCTCGGAGTGCGTAAGACCATTCTTTCTTTTAACTGTATAAAAATTGCTCATATGAATTCCTTTTCTACCAAGATAGGAAATCTTTAAAAAGAATCAAGTCTACGAGGCCGGTTGTCTGCCATTAGTACATATATAATATTTAATGGGGCAAGTGGAACGTGGGCAACTTGAAAAGTTGTCCATGTGGAATGCGTCAGGTCTGTTTGTCTGTTGGTAACTAATGAATCCTGAAAGGACCATGCACAGCTTTATGCTGTGTGTGGATTAGTTATCAATAGACTTTTGAGCTTCTTCTTCTGTTATGGGGTTAATCTTTCCGTCAGATGTTAGAGTGAAAAAACCGCTGCTTCCTGCCTTGTAGTAAAAGTCCTTCTTCATAACGAGTTCTAAGTTCGTATAGAAGTAGATGCCTTCTTGTTTAAGATTGGCTTTGAAATAGGTTTTGTTGGGTAAAAATTCAAGCCTCCCAAGCTGACGATTTCTGGCTGCAAGATCACTCAAGGTTTTAATTTGGCAAACTAAAGGCATTTGACCTGGTAGGAAGTGTCCACTTGTTTGGGCAAAGACCTTGAAAGGAAGCTTGCTGCCTGGAGAATTCTTGACCTTTGGCTTTTTCTTGCCTGCCTCGCGTAGTATTTTGTTCGCGGCAGCTTCTAATTTTTTCTTTTCGGCATAATTCATATAGATTCCTTGTTGACTCGAATCTTTATATATGAAATTTTGAAGAAAACGTCAAATCTCGCAGTTGCCAATTTTGATTGACTATCGTCAATCCTCTACGAGACTATCCTTCTTGGCCTGAGTCATCATCATCTTTGCTTGGATGATGAATAATTCATTCTATATATAAGTACCTGCTTTGCCTTGTTTTCTCCGAAAACTGCGGCAAAGCCTTATCCCTTGCCGGCTAGAAAAATCTCAACAAATTTGAGTTCTAGTGCAACATGTGCTATCTGCCGAATTCATTCATTTGAACTGCGGCCCATGAGGTTGTTAGCAACCTTTCCGAATCCTGGTTTCTTTCTACCAATCTAACAGCAGGGTGCAGGGTATCCAGGACGTTCCTTTTACAGAACTAAGCCTAAACCTATACTTGCTCGCACCTCCCAACATCTGGCTTAGGCAGGTGGGTTTGAGTCACCTACCATCAGCAGCCTGAAAGAAGCTCCACTATATTAATAGTGGCATCTGTGCTATTGGGCTCGTTCATTTGGCTATGGTGGCAACCTCTTACCTGTTACCTTTCGGACTTATCTTATGCCGCATCGCTGTAAATTTGCCAAACTACTTCAATCAATGAGCCATGCTCTTTTCGTCACACAAATGACTGACTGAATACTTCCAGAAGTTTTAGATTGCTTGTTGTGTGGGCCACAGGGTTCTTCCTGGTTGCTAATTGATGCCCTATCACTCAAGTTATGTTGTTTCATTCGTCGCTGTGCAACCAAGAACAAGCACTCTCAAATTTCTGTCTTCTTCACAGATTGACCGATACTGTTTCCTGGGGCTTTTTAGTCGCTTGATTACTCTTGCTGCCCAGTGGCATTTAACACTTCAACCTGTCTTTCATTCGGGCAAAAAAACTTGCCCTAACAGTTACCCATTAGGACAATTTAATTTATATTTGGTCTTGACAAGTTCTCAAAATTTCGTATTATTAAACTGTCCGCCTGAGAAACGGTTATCGTACATATATTGAAAATCTTTGGATTGTCAAGAGCACGATAAAAAAAAGCCAGTCAATTGACTGGCTTTTTGTTTTTGGGGTTGACTTAAATTTTCTGCGTTCGTGCGATGGGTGTTGCGGGGAATGTTGTTCTGCGTTAGCATGCGGATGCATGCTTGTAAAGGGTCGGATATGACATGGAATCGCCAGAAGAGTGACTTGGAGGCCTTGATGGTTGAGGTGCTAAAAAAGAAGAAGAAGGCACTCAGTCTCGGGGAGGTGGTCACTGAAATTGAAAAGATGGAGCCCTGTGCCTTTAGAGGTCAGACTCCAACCAACTCGTTGTATTCAATAATATACAGAAGAGAGCGTCGCCGTGTTGAAAACGGTGGCGAACCACTCTTCTTGATTGAGAAGGACAGAAATTATTCTGTCTATTTGCTGAATCCCAAGTTCAAAAATGCCTCATGAAAAAAGCACCGCATGTAATTCCATATCAAGGGAGCAAGAGAAAACTTGCTGAAGATATTCTGACTTACATGGATTTTGAGATTGACACTCTCTATGAACCATTCGTTGGGTCAGGTGCAATTACTCTTGCTGCTGCCGCAAATCATAAGGCTAAAAAATTCGTCGTTGCCGACAAACTTGAGCCATTGGCAGAGCTTTGGAAGTTAATTGTTAGCGACCCTGAGCGATTGACTGAAGAATATTCAAAGCTATGGAATGAGCAACTGGCTGATCCTGCGGCTTACTACAAGAAGGTTCGAGACGACTACAATGAAACAAAGTCGCCATCTGACCTGCTCTATCTTGTAGCTAGGTGCGTGAAAAATGCTGTACGTTTCAATGGTAGTGGTGAATTCAATCAAGGTCCAGATAATCGTCGCCTTGGTTTGAAGCCCGACAAGTTGAAAAGAGAAGCGGCACTTATGTCCAAGTTGCTGAAAGATCGGATTAAGATTGTAGGTGGTGATTTTAGAGACGCAATTTCTGATGCAACCGCCAATGACCTTGTCTATATGGATCCACCTTGGCAGGGGACTAGTGGAAAGCGAGATTCAAGATACGCCCATCTTTTGAATCTGGATGAACTTATTGAGGAACTAGACAGCCTCAATAAACGCAATGTTCCTTATATGCTAAGTTTTGATGGAACTTGTGGGGATAGGACTTATGGGACGGAACTTCCTGACTACCTTCAGTTGAAGAAGGTTGGGCTTCATGCTGGTCGCTCTAGTCAAGCAACTTTGTTGGGGCGTGATGATGTCACGATTGAATCCCTTTACCTGTCGCCCGCACTTCTTGCTAAAACCAAAACTGTGACCCATGAAAAAGAAAACCCCCAGCTTGACTTGCTGGGGGCTGCTCTTACTTGATCAGTTTTTTGATTTCATCTTGGATAGAAGAGCCATTCTCCTTGGCTCTTTTTTCTAATGTTTGGAATGTATCAACATCCTTACCGCTGAAAGTCAAATCTACTCTTCGCTCTTGCTTCATCGCAACATGGGTAAAACTTTCAGGATATGCCCAATAGCAAGTTTGACAAGTTGCCAAGTCTTTTTTGATTAGAAAATTCTGGCAGTGTTCACATGCCCATGATTTCTGTCGCTGGGCGGCACCAGACAGAAGCATGAAGTCTGCGGGATTGCGGTCCGTTCCTTCATCTCCAGAAATACGGTATGGAATCCTGTGGTCAATTTGTAGATGTGATTCATCGTATTGCTCGGTGCTAATTGCACACCGAGCACCAAACTGCTCAATCAGTTCTTTTTTCAACTGCTTGGGAAGAACTTTTCTCCCACCAAGCTTCCCATCTTCAATTTGTGAAGGGTCGCCAAATCGATAGGCACCGATAGAACGCCCATCACTGCCTTTGACTTTGAAAGTCTCCAGAGGGATACCTTGATCACGAACATCGCCTGCGGCTCTTGGAGGATGGTTGTAGCCGTACGTTTCTTTGAGATCTTCAGTGGTGATGTAGCCGTGCTCAATGATGTGGTCAATAACCACCTTGGCACGGTGAGCTGTCACCTTCCTAGCCGCTGCAAGTAATTTCGGATCAATCGACACGTTTTTTACCAGGTTGTTGTTGACAAACCTGGCATTGTACGCTTGCTGTGCGGGGTCGAAAAGTCCTAAAGAAAGACACAAAAAAGCACCCCGTAGGGTGCTTTTTTCATTGGTAGGTGAAGGTCTTACTTCACACGATACTGTTCAAGGTCTTCACCAGCCGCTTGAGCTTCAATGATCCACTTGGGCTTCCTGCCTTGTTTGGCACCGGACCAGGTGAGATCGCCCTTCCGATACATGACAACTGCTTCTTTGGCTGCGGTTTTCTTTCCGGGCTTTGAAGTAGATGCAAAACCCAGTTGTGCAGCGGTCAATCCATATTTTGAAATCTTGGCTTTCATGTCAGCCAAGACGGTTTCAATTTCAGAAGCCTTCACTGCTTCTGCTTGTTCTTGAAGTTTCTTGATCTGAGCCTGAAGTTCATCATAGCTGGGTGTTGCAGTTGCCATCGGCTTGTTCCTCTTGGTGGAAGTTGATTCGGTCATCTTAACTTAATTCCTGTCGCCATAGTAGGCATTAGTCATGGCTGAAGAACTATGGCCTGCAAGCAGCATAATTTCTTCTTCATTCAAGGCTTCTCCTGATCTGAGCTTGGCGAAGACTTCAGCAAGACGGTCAGGCATGTTCTGGATTGTCTGTTCAACAGTCTGCGGTGACACTCCCATCTCTTTAGCGATCTGGAAGTTGTTGGATCTTTTCTGGCGAATGAGCTTTGTCAGTGCCGTCCTGCGAGTGTCATGGAAGTGCAGCCTTGTCTCTGGATCATCATAAAGGCCAAGTGCTTTCAAAGCGTCAACCCAGTATTGACGGAAATTCCATGCGGTCAGCTTGAAGATTGGTCCCTTGGCAAGTCGGTTTGCTTTGAGCCATTCCCTAAATTCTTCATCTTCAGGGATCATGATGTCCCTTGGCTTGCCGTTTTTAGTTTTTGGGATATGGATGGACCAAAGCTGAAGATTCACATTCTCCCATTGAGCGTTCAAGACTTCACTTTTCCGTGCCCCTGATTCAAGGCAAGTGATGAAAAGATAGTAGGGTTCTTGATTGGCTTTGAGCTTCATCCATTCTGCAATCTGGACGGCTTCATCATCAGACAGAACCCTTTTCCTTCCAAGATAAGGCTTCGGCTTCTCGCCCTTTGGAAGCATCTTGACTGGGTTCATGATGCTGTTTGGGAATTGTTCGGGATAGAGCTTGTAGACTTTTTCAAAGGCCGAACTGATAGTTGATATTTCACGAAGGATTGTGTTGTCCTTGATGCCTGACTTCCTTCTGGAATCCATGTAGGCAATCAAGAGCCAAAAGTCCACGGTATCAATCTTGAAGTTGCCAAACTCAATGTAGTCTTTGGCATAGGTTCTGCCCATCATGGCATCAACCACCGTATTCCTGTAGCGGTAGTTGTCAATCTTGGGTCCCAAGTCCTTCAAGTAGATTGGAATTGAAGGAATGGCACTCAGGCAACGATTCTGGTTTGTCTTAAAAGAAGACTCTGCCTGCTTGCTCATGTATTGTTGGAAGTAATCCTTGAGCAGCCTTCTCATGTCGGGCATTTCAAGTTGATACTTCTGATCAAAAATGAGATTCTGTGGGACACCAGTATTGATACGGTGAAGTTCTTGGTCTTCCCATGACCTTGCAACAGACTCTTCATCAAAGAGCTTGCTGATACTCTCTCCGTTCTTTCGGATCTGAACTCGCCAACGGGTGACAGTGACCTTGCGGCCAGTCTCCTTGTTCAAAACCTTGTACTTGATTGGGTAGACCGACACTGTGACTCCTTCCTGTTCTTTGAGGTCCTTGGGGGCCTGCACAAGCCAAGGAGGCGTTCTGCTTGCACAATCAAAAACCGTGGTGCAAAAAATTGTGCATCAAAAGCGGTGTTTTGTGCAAAGTCGTCGCCTTGGAACACGCCAAGCCGTTGATAAACAACGAGTGCAACGTACTGTACGGGGCTTCAACAAAAGCCAGCAGGATGCGTTTTTGCCTTTTGTCGAATCCGGCCTGCTCACCTTTATTGGTGCCACCACGGAAAACCCGTCGTTCGAGGTGAACTCCGCCCTGCTGTCACGAGCGCAGGTGTATTTGCTGAACAGCCTGGGGGAGGACGAACTGGTGCTGTTGTTCCAGCGTGCGCGCGACAAGGGCGCGCTGGACGGACTGGAATTCGACGAGCAGGCCATCGCAGCCCTCACCGGCTATGCCGATGGCGATGCACGGCGCTTTCTTAACCTGCTGGAGCAAACCCGCACCGCCGCGCTGGCACGCAAAACCGGCCAGATCACGCAGGACTTTCTGGCCGAAGTGCTCAGCGTCAACGCCCGCCGCTTCGACAAGGGCGGCGATGCCTTCTACGACCAGATTTCCGCCCTGCACAAATCGGTGCGCGGCTCCAACCCGGATGCCGCCCTGTACTGGCTCACCCGCATGCTGGATGGCGGCGCGGACCCGCGCTACCTGGCGCGCCGCCTGGTGCGCATGGCCTGGGAAGACATTGGTCTCGCCGACCCGCGCGCCATGCAGATTGCCAACGATGCCGCCACCACCTACGAGCGGCTGGGCAGCCCGGAAGGCGAACTGGCTCTGGCGCAAGCCGCCATCTACCTGGCGGTGGCGGCAAAGAGCAATGCCGGCTACGTGGCCTACAACCAGGCGCGCGCCTTCATCAAGCAGGACAAGAGCCGCCCGGTGCCGGTACACCTGCGCAATGCGCCCACCAAGCTGATGAAAGAGCTGGGCTATGGCCATGAATACCGCTATGCCCATGACGAACCGAATGCCTATGCCGCCGGCGAAAGCTATCTGCCGGACGACATGCCGGAACCGGGCTGGTATCAGCCGGTGCCGCGCGGGCTGGAAATCAAGATCGGGGAAAAACTGGCCCTGCTGAAAAAGTGGGATGAGGAAGCCGGCAAGAAGTAAGGCCGCAGCGACCAAGGGCTAGCCAACAGGACGTCGCCTGCCAGCATCTACAAGCCCGCCAGCATTGCTTATAATGCTGTTTTTGCCAGCAACAGGCAGGACAAAGCCCGCCTGTTACCGTTACACTTGCGTTTTACAGAATGAGTTGGTGCTGCCAGCCACAGGCAGACAGTGCAGCACCACACAGCGGTTGCTTTCCCTCCGCATGCAGGATTCAGTAAGGGGCTGATGCTGTTGCACAGCCCGCTACCAGCAAGACACTTCAATACCATCAGGATTTTCCATGCTAGACATTCAATTGCTCCGTAACGATCTGGACGCTGTTGCTGCCCGCCTGGCCAGCCGTGGCTACACCCTGGACACCGCCGCTTTCACCGCAATGGAAGCCGACCGCAAATCCCTGCAAACCCGCATGCAGGAACTGCAATCGCGCCGCAATGCCACTTCCAAGCAAATTGGCGAAGCCAAGCGCAAGGGTGAGGATGTGTCTGCCATCATGGCCGAAGTGGCGAACCTGGGTGATGAACTGAAAGCAGCCGAAGCTGCCTTCGAAGCGGTCCAAGCCAAGCTGGATGCCCTGCTGATGAGCATTCCCAACCTGCCGAACGAATCCGTTCCGGTAGGCAAGGACGAGAACGACAATGTGGAAGTGCGCCGTGTTGGCGTGCCGCGCCAGTTCGACTTTGAAGTAAAAGACCATGTCGACATCGGTACTCCGCTGGGCCTGGATTTCGACACCGGTGCCAAGCTGTCCGGTGCCCGCTTCACCGTACTGAAGGGCGACATTGCCCGTCTGCACCGCGCGCTGGCGCAGTTCATGCTCAACACCCATACCGGTGAGCATGGCTATACCGAGCACTACACCCCCTACATCGTCAACGACAGCGCCCTGCTGGGCACCGGCCAACTGCCGAAATTTGCCGAAGACATGTTCAAGGTGACCAAGGGCGGTGAAGAAGGCACGGTAGACCAGTACCTGATTTCCACCTCGGAAATCACCCTGACCAATACCGTGAGCAACAGCATCCTGAAAATGGAAGAGCTGCCGCTCAAGCTGACCGCCCACTCGCCCTGCTTCCGCTCCGAAGCCGGCAGCTATGGCCGTGATACCCGTGGCATGATCCGCCAGCACCAGTTCGACAAGGTGGAAATGGTGCGCATCGAGCATCCGGACCACTCCTATGCTGCGCTGGAAGAAATGGTTGGCCACGCCGAAAACATTCTGAAGGCACTGGAACTGCCCTACCGCGTGATTACCCTGTGCACTGGCGACATGGGCTTTGGCGCTGCCAAAACCTACGACCTGGAAGTATGGCTGCCGGCGCAGAACACCTACCGCGAAATCTCCAGCTGCTCCAACTGTGAAGCCTTCCAGTCGCGCCGCATGCTGGCCCGCTTCAAGGACGAAAACGGCAAGAACCAGCTGGTGCATACCCTGAACGGTTCCGGTCTGGCTGTAGGCCGTACCCTGGTGGCGGTACTGGAAAACTACCAGAACGCCGATGGCAGCGTGACCATTCCGGCCGTACTGCGTCCGTACATGGGCGGCAAGGAAAAAATCGGCGGCTGATATCCGCCGGTTCTGCTAGACAAAAAGCCACGACATGTCGTGGCTTTTTTTGTTTGGTGAAGCAAGTCTGCTTGACAGGCCTGGGCGGAAGTCAGGCAATTGTTACTGGCGGTATTTTTCCAGCAAGGCTTTGGCAATGGCCTCGGTTTGTGCATCGGCATTACCGCTGTAGTCTGCCGGGCGAAAGTGCATCTGGAATGCACTGATGGTTTTGCGGGTGTCTTCATCCAGCTCACCGCTTTGCGGAATCTGGTCGTATCCATAACGCTTAAGGCTTTGTTGCACTTCCAGCACCACGGCCGCCTGTTTGGGCGCGCGCCCTGCAAGATGTTTTTCCACCGTTTGCGGGTCCGGCCAGGCGCCGATTCCCATGCCGGCCAATTGCTTCCAGGGAAACAAGGGGCCCGGGTCGGACTTGCGCAAGGGTGCCACGTCGCTGTGACCCAGCACGTTGTAAGGCTGGATCTGGTTCCGGGCAATCACATCCTTGAGCAGGATAGACACGGCCTTGATCTGTTGAGGCGTATACGGATACCACTGACGCCAGCCAGAAGGTAATTCGGTGTAGCCACGGTTGACCATTTCCACGCCCACCGAAGACGCATTCAGCGCTCGCCAGCCGCCCCAGCTACTGACGCCGGCATGCCAGGCACGCTTGCTTTCCGGCACTAGCTGCATGATGACTGGCTCTCCACCACGCCATTGCGGGTTTTCCGGCACCAGATAATGTGTGCTGACCTGCGGACCGGTCAGCATGGCGAGGGAGTCGGCCTGATTCAGTGCCGTGTAATGCAGGATGACAAAACGGATGCGCTCGTCCTGGCCCTGAGCGGTAAAGCTGGTATTCAGCAAGTAATGCTCGGCTATTTTTTCGTAGGCAGGCCGGCTTGCTGGCGGTTCAGCCTGCTTGGCCGACATGGTGTTGCTGCAGCCAGCCAGAACAAGCTGACTGGTGCTCAGGACAATGGTTTTATACAGATAACTGCGGGAAAGAACTGGTTTTTTGGTTTTCATGGGACTCTGGCTTTGTTGACCAATTAAAAAAACAATCAATATTTACTTTTTGATTGATAATAATTATCAGCAACATGAAAATCAGACGGTACTGACCAAAGTTCCAGTTTTCTTCTCTGCAAATCAGGAAATTGTGAATCACAACCTGCTTGGCAAACACCTCAGCCCCGACACATCACTGCCGTTCAACAGCCGCTTCGGACAATAAAACAGCCGGGACTCGCCCGGCTGTTTCATGGTCTACTTCCATCGACAAATCAGTATCAATCCTCGTCCGCCCAGCTTGGCGAGCGCTTGCCCAGAAACGCCGACACCCCTTCCAGCTGTTCCTCTTCCCCGACCAGGGACAGCAAGGCCTCGCGTTCCCGTTGCAGGTGCTCTTCCAGCGTGGCACCAGCACTGGCTTCAATCAGCTGGCGCGCACGCGCCACCGCCTGCGGCGCCTGATTCGCCACCTTGCCCGCCAGGCTTACTGCCATGATCTTGGCAAAACCCGGATCGACAATTTCTTCCACCAGGCCGATTTCATAAGCCTTTTCCGCACTCAGGATTTCGCCACCCAGCAGAATGCGCTTGGCCCAGGACACACCTACCTTGTCGGCCAGCGTCTTGCTGCCACCACCGGCCGGCAACAGGCCAACCCGGGCTTCCGGCAAACCCAGCCTGGCGCCGCGTTCCACCACCATGTAGTCACACATCAGCGCGCATTCCAGCCCGCCGCCCAGGGCATAACCGTTGATGGCGGCAACCGTCACGCCGGAATAGTTGCGCAGCGCTGCAAATGCGGCGGTAAAGGCGTCCAGCATTTCGGCTACATTCTGCTTGCTGCCCTTGCTGAAGAGATTCAGATCAGCGCCAGCACAGAAGAAAGCGTCTCCAGCCCCGGTGATCACCACTGCGCGCACCGAGCTGTCCGCTTGCAGCTTGGCCATCACGGTAGCCAGTTCATGCAGGCTGGCGATGGTCCACACATTGGCGGGAGGATTGTTGATCGTGATGATTGCAGACTGGCCCAGATGTTCGAGCGTCAAATACTTGGCCATGTAGTTTCCTCAGTTTCTTTGTGGGTCGTTACACATTGCAGCACCTGTCCGTTTGGCCTTTTTATTTGTGGCCTCCCCGATTACGGCAGGAAAGAATGAGCATTCTCAGGGCTTGGCCCGCCTTTTTCCAGCGCGAATAACCGTTTCCCCGTACTTTTTTTCTAGCTGGCATTCCTCCTCAATGCCAAACAGAATTTGGCTTTTTTTTATTATTACATTGTCACAATTTGCTTAAAAATCAGGCAAGCCGAGCTAACAAGCCCTCTGGTAGAATAGGGATTTAAGCAACAGGTTGTCGCATGTTAGAAACGGGTTTCTGGGTGATTTTCCTGGCCGGCCTGCTGGGCGGCGGACATTGCATGGGGATGTGCGGCGGCATTGTGACGGCGCTGACCCTGAATCTGCCTGCCGGGCAGCAACGCTGGAAAATCATGCTGTCGTACAACAGCGGGCGCTTGCTCAGTTATGTCAGCGCAGGCGTGTTGCTGGGTGGCCTGGCTGAAGCCGGCTTGAGCCTGATTGCCACCCGACCGGCACAAATGGCCTTGCTGGTACTGGCCAACCTGATGCTGATTGCCATGGGCCTGTATCTGGCCGGGCTCTCCAGCGCCATTACCACCCTGGAAAAAATCGGCCGTCCGGTTTGGAGCAAACTGCAACCCTTGCTCGCCCGCCTACTGCCCATCCGCAGTGCCAAAGCCGCCTTGCTGGCCGGCATGCTGTGGGGCTGGTTGCCATGCGGCCTGGTATATAGCGCCTCGCTGTCAGCACTGGCCAGCGGCAAGGCGCTGCAAGGCGGCCTGCTGATGCTGGCATTCGGCCTGGGCACGCTGCCCAATTTGTTGCTGATGGGGGTGTTTGCCGACACGCTGCGCCAGTTCATCCAGCGCAAGCCGGTGCGTTTGCTGGCGGGCTTGCTGGTGGCGGGCATGGGGCTGACCCGTTTGCTGCTACTGGCAATGCAAGCATGAAAAAAGCCGCCCGGTGTGATCGGGGCGGCTTTAGGATGCCTCGCGCAGTTTAGCGGAAGGACTGCATGATGGTTTCCACATTGTGGTGGAACAGCTTGAGATAACTGCTGGCCGGGCCATTGGGCTTGGACAAGGCATCGGCATACAATTCGCCGCCAATCTTGACCTTGGCTTCGCGGGTCAGTTGTTCCAGCAGGCGCTTGTCGGTCATGTTTTCCATGAACACCGCATTCACCTTTTCCTGACGGACCTGTTTCACCAACTGCGCCACGCCCTTGGCCGATGCTTCTGCTTCGGTGCTCACGCCCTGGATGGCCAGCATCTTGATGCCATAACGCTCGCCAAAGTAGCCAAAGGCATCGTGCGACGTCAGCATCTTGCGCTTGGCCTGCGGCACGGCGGCAAACTGCCTGGCCGCCCAGTCGTCTTCCTGCTTCACCCGGGCCGAAAAGTCAGCCGCACGACGATTGTATTCATCCTTGCCTTGCGGATCGGCCTTGATCAGCGCGGCAGTGATATTGCGGATGTATACCTGCACCCGTTGCGGGTCGTGCCAGGCATGCGGATCCACCACATCGTGGCCATGCGCTTCGCCCTCTTCCTCCGGTGCCATGCGGGTCTTGATTCCCTTGCCGGCTTCCACCATCACCCCCTTGTAGGCGGATGCCTTGGTGAGCCGACCCATCCAGCCTTCCAGCCCCAGTCCGTTGGTGACAAACACGCGGGACGCCGACAGCGCCTTCACATCGGCCGGGGAAGGTTGAAACACGTGGGCGTCCTGATCCGGCCCTACCAGCGACACCACATCCACCCGCTGGCCACCGATTTCACGGGTCATGTCCGCCACAATGCTGAAACTGGCGACAACCGGCAGCTTTGCCGCCATGGCCGCCATGGGCAAACCCAGCAGCAACAGGCTCAACAGACTTTTTTTCACACCGAACTCCTCAGGATTCAAAATGCCGCGCGCGGATATAGCGCGGCAAGGCACCGCCCGCCGGAGCGAACAGCAAGGAAAAGAGATAGAACAAGCCGGCCACCAGAATGATGGCGGGGCCGGAAGGCAGCTCGAAGTGATAGGACAGCAACAGACCGGCCAGACCACTGCCAAAGGCCACGCTCACCGCCATCACCAGCATGCCTTCCACCGTTTCCGACCACAGCCGGGCGGTAATGGCGGGCAGCATCATCAGGCCCACCGCCATCAGCGTACCCAGTGCCTGAAAGCCGGATACCAGGTTCAGCACCACCAGCATCAGGAAGGCCATGTGCCACAGGCCACCGCGCGCGCCTACCGAGCGCAGGAACACCGGATCCAGGCTTTCCAGCAACATCGGGCGATAGATAAAGGCCAGGGTGATCAGGGTGACCGAAGCAACACCACCCACCAGATACAAGGCAGCGTCGTCCACCGCCAGCACCGAACCGAACAGGATGTGCATCAGGTCCACATTGCTGCCGCTCTTGGACACCAGCAGCACGCCGATGGCCAGTGACAACAGGTAGAACGCCGCAAAGCTGGCATCTTCCTTGATACCGGCAAAGCGCGTGGCAAGACCCGCCAGCACCGCCACCAGTACACCGGCAACAAAGCCACCCAGACTCATGGCCGGCAGACTGAGGCCGGCCAGCATGAAGCCGACGGCAGCGCCGGGCAGCACGGCATGGCTCATGGCATCCCCCATCAGGCTCATGCGGCGCATCACCAGGAACAGGCCGATGGGGCCGCTGCCCAGCGACAGGGCCAGGCAGCCGGCCAGCGCCCGGCGCATGAAGGCAAAGTCGACAAAAGGTGCAAGCAGTACATCGTAAAGGTGTTGCATCAGGCATTGACTCCATCGACCTGACACACCGCAGCACGGTCTTGCCAGTGGGCGGCCGTATCCACCGCCCGTTTCAGATTGGCATCGGTCAGTACCTGCTCGGTACGACCCCAGGCCACCACTTCACGCGCCAAGAGCAGCGTGTGCGGGAAATAGGCACGTACCTGCTCGTAGTCGTGCAGAACCGCAATGATGGTGCGGCCTTCTTCCTTCCAGCGCCGTACCAGTTCCAGCAGGTCGAAGGTGGTTTTGGCATCCATGGCGGTGAACGGCTCATCCAGCAGGATCAGCCGCGCATCCTGCAGCAGGATGCGGGCGAACAGTACGCGCTGGAATTGTCCGCTGGACAGCGCCGAAATGGAGCGGGTGGCAAAGTCGGCCAGGCCCACTTGTTCCAGTGCATCCATGGCCTGACCAAGGCCGGCACGCCCTACCCGGCCAAACGGCCCGGTACGGTGCCACAGGCCGGTGGCCACCAGGTCGAGCACGCTGACCGGCAAGGAGCGGTCGATTTCCGACTGCTGCGGCAGGTAGGCAATGTCCTGACGGACAAAGCCATCCAGCCGGGCATGGCCGGAATCGGGCTTGAGCGCACCGATCATGGCTTTGAGCAAGGTGCTTTTACCCGCGCCATTGGGGCCGAAGATGGCCGTGGCATCGCCCGTGACAAAGCTGCCCGAGACATGATGCACGGCCGGATGGCGCTGGTAAGACACCGTCAGATTATCCAGTGCGACCTTCATGCCACCTCCTGCAATGCCCACAGCACCACCGCCCACAACACGGCCAGCACCAGCGCCACCAGGGCCAGCCGTTGCCAGGCCGACATGGCCAGCAGGCTGATGGGGGGACGCAGGTTGGCGGCTGTCAGGTGTTGATGCGGGGCGGCACCATGCTGATGGCCATGGGCATGTTCATGCTCATGCTCATGCACATGGTCATCGGGTGAAGAATGTTGATGTTTCATTGTTTGATTTACTCGAAGCAGGCTTGCAGCACGGCCTCGACCGCGGCGTTATCCAGGGCTGGCGCAATCAGCTCGAAGCGGCTGTCACGCCGCCAGGACACCTGGCTGGCTCCCCACTGCCCTTCCGCCCAGTTCAGCCACACCCAGCTGTCCAGCACCTTGAACACGCCCTTGGCGCGCACCAGTCCGGGCACCAGCTTGGGCAGCCGGTCAAAAAAGTCGGTCAGTTGTTCGCCGCTGAAGGACTGCTCCGGCGGGAAGGTCCAGCCGGCGGAATCCCAGCCATTGCCACTATCAGCCGGAATGGCAGGCCGGTAGCGCGGCTTGACGGTGACGGCGGCATCCAGCCATTGCACATCCACCAGGCCATCCCGCACTTCTGCAATCACCGATTTGGGTGGAAACAGCTTGCCCGCCTGTGCATGGAAGGCTTGTAGGGTTTCCACGTCGGCCATATCGATCTTGTTGGCCACCAGCACGTCGGCAATGGCCACCTGGTCGCGGTACAGGGGCTGACGCAGGTAGTCCGGGCTGACAAACTGGCGCGGGTCAACCAGCGTCAGCACCGCACCCACTTCCAGCGCATCGCCCAAGGGCTTGGCGCGTAACTCGTCGATCACCCCGGCAGCATGGGCAAGGCCGCTGGCCTCGATCAGCAGGCGGTCCGGCCGCTCGCGTCGCAGCAAGGTAGCCACGGTGGTGGTCATTTGCGGACCGGCCACGCAGCACAGGCAGCCACCGGCGATTTCCGCCACCGGCAGGTCGTCGTTCATCAGCGCGGCACCGTCGATGCCCACTTCACCGAATTCATTGACGATGACCGCCCACTTTTCATTGGCCGGTCGGGTAGCAATCAGATGACGCAGGGCCGTGGTCTTGCCCACACCCAGAAAGCCGGTAAACAGATTGACAATGGTTTTTTTCATATGCGGCATGCCTTGCAAAGTCCGGTCAGCGTCAGGTTCTGGCGGCTCAGGGTAAAGTCGGCGGCGTCTGCCACATCGTGCAAGCCGGCCAGTGCCGCCATCACGTCGACTTCCTGCACCTTGCCGCAGGTTTCACATACCAGAATCATGCTTTCGTGCTGACACTCGAAATGGTCACAGACAACAAAGCCGTTCAGGGCATCCACCCGGTGCAACAGACCCTGCTCCACCAGAAAGTCCAGCGCGCGGTATACGGTAGGCGGGGCGGCAATGCCGCGTTCCTTTTGCAAATCGGCCAGCACCTGATAAGCCTTCACCACGCCCTGATGGCGCAGCACCAGCTCCAGCACCTGACGGCGCAACGCGGTCAGCTTGCAGCCACGGCGCTCGCAATGCGCTTCGGCGGCTTGGATGTAATCCGTGCGGTTCATTGACGGCTCCTGTTAACAATGGCGAATGTTACTGTATAACATCACGACAATACAACCATTAACACTCAGTGGGTATTGTCTGTCATCCGTCCGTGTTAGCCTGCGTTATCCCCTGTAGCAGCTTGCAACCTTCAAAGGAGTTCACATGAAAAAAACCCTCATGCTCAGCCTTTGCGCCGTTCTGGCCAGCTCTGCCTTCGCCGCCACCGATCCGGTATCCGCCCGTCAGGACATTTTCAAGCAGTTCAAGAAAGACGCCGGTGCCATGGGCAAGATGGTGAAGAGCGATGCCATCAACAAGGACGAATTCAGCAAGCTGGCTGCCCATCTGGATGAAGTGGCCCAGCAACCGTGGCAGCACTTCCCGGCTGGTACCGCCAGTGGTCAAACCGCCAAAAAGACCGAAGCCAAGGCCGAAATCTGGAGCAAGCCCGCCGAATGGACCAAGGCGACAGATGCCTTCAAGGCAGAGACCGCTAAGCTGAAGCAGGTTGCGGCAGCGGGAGACACTGCCAGCATCAAGAACCAGTTCGCCGCGGTGCAGAAGACCTGCAAAGCCTGTCACGACGCCTTCCGTAAAGACTGATAGAATTTTCACCCGCCGTTGCGGTGGTCTGGCCTTGCCGGACAGGCCGCCGCAACGGCATATCCAGCCAACCACCCCGACACAGAACCCATGAAACACACAGTTACTGCCCTGCTGCTGGCTGCCCTGGCCATTCCTGCCGCCATGGCCGACTCCCCGGCGGAAATCCGCACCCAGAGCTTCAAGAAAATCCTGCGCGCCTTCGAGCCGATGGGCATGGTGGTACGCGACCGCGACCCTTACAACAAGGCAAAATTCATTGCCATGGCCGACAGCCTGAAGCAGATTTCTGCCGAACCGTTCAATTATTTCCCGGCTAACAGCATTGATGGCAAGAGCCGCGCCAAGCCGGAAATCTGGAGCCAGCCGGCCAAGTTCCAGGCTGCGCGCGACACCTTCCTTAAAGCCGTCAACGACCTGGACAGCACCGCCCACAATGGCGACCTCGCCAGCATCAAGAAGAGCTACGGCGTGGTGGCACAAAGCTGCAAAGCCTGTCACGACAGTTTCCGTGGCCCGGAAAAATGAATCTGTAGCCAGCCACACGACAGCAAAACAAAAGGCCCTGACAACTCAGGGCTTTTTCGTTAATACAAGATCATGCTCACAAGCGGGTCAGTAGCAGATACACCCCGCCACCCGACAACAGCAGGCTCAGCAAGGCCAGCTGCCAGGCACGGAAATACGGTGCCGGTGTCTGGCCATCGGCCGCCTGATAGCCAGTCAGCATGGCGCGCACCAGGTTCTGCTTCTTGATCACACGGTAAGCCACAATGGCAGCAATGTGCAGGCCTACCAGCAGCAGGATGAGGTTGAACAACAGCTTGTGAAAGCGGGTGACGGATTCGGACAGCTCGCCCGAAATCAGCCGGGCCAGCGGGCCATCAAAAGTGTAGCTGTCCACGTCGGTGGCAAACAGGCCGCTCCCCACCTGTACCAGCAGCACCGCCAGCAAGGCCAGCACCATCAGCGCACCCAGCGGATTATGTCCGGGACGCGCTGTCCACTTGCCTTGCAGATAGGCGCGAATGGCCGCCGGGCCTTTGACAAACTGGCTGAAACGGGCGGTTTCGCTACCGATCACGCCCCAGATCAGCCGGAACAGCAGCAGCACGGCAATCGCCTCGCCACTCCAGATGTGATACTGCAACCAGTCGCCACCCTGCTCACCGGTGAACCACATGCCGCCAAACAGCACAACCAGGCTCCAGTGAAACAGGCGGGTTGGCCAATCCCATACCTTGATGCTCTTTTCCATGCGCAACCTCGTGCAGCAAACAGTGCAAAGAAGGCAGTTTAACCAGCTGCCCACTTACTGCCTACTGCCAAGTGTTGAAGAACTGTTGCCAAGGCCCGCCGTATGGACAATGCCGGAAAAATGCCGGAATTGGATTCTGATCAGGCCGTTTTCGGGTAGTATTACCCCTTTCGCCGTCCGTGATAGCGCAGCTTGCCCAAGCACGGCTGACCACAGACGGCCAACGTACTGACAGCCCGCTGCGGCTGTGTTTTCACGCATTGAGTTGGAGAAAGTAATGACCCAAGCTTCACTGATCGAGGATCTGGAGGCCCGCGGCCTGATCGCGCAAACCACAGACGCCGCCGCCTTGTCCGAACTACTGGCCAAGGAACAGGTAACCCTGTATTGCGGATTCGACCCGACTGCTGACAGCCTGCACATCGGCAGCCTGGTTCCCATTCTGATGCTCAAACGCTTCCAGCTGGCGGGCCATCGCCCGATCGCCCTGGTGGGCGGTGCCACCGGCATGATCGGCGACCCCAGCTTCAAGGCCACCGAACGCAAGCTGAACACCCCGGATGTGATTGAAGGCTGGGTGGACAAAATCCGCGCCCAGGTTTCACCCTTCCTGTCCTTCGAAGGCGACAACGCCGCTGTCATGGCCAATAACTACGACTGGTTTGGCGGCATGGGCGCACTGGAATTCCTGCGCGACATCGGCAAGCACTTCTCGGTCAACGCCATGATCAAGAAAGAAGCGGTGCAACAGCGTATCAACCGCGACGACCAGGGCATTTCCTACACCGAGTTCTCCTACAGCCTGCTGCAGGGTTATGACTTTTCCGAGCTGAACCGTCGTCTGGGCTGCAAGCTGCAAATCGGCGGTTCCGACCAGTGGGGCAATATCACTGCCGGTACCGACCTCACCCGTCGCCTGAACCAGCAGCAGGTGTTCGGCCTGACCATGCCGCTGGTCACCAAGTCCGATGGCACCAAGTTCGGCAAGACCGAATCCGGCACCATCTGGCTGGATGCGCGCAAGACTTCACCCTACGCCTTCTACCAGTTCTGGCTGGGCACCGCTGATGCCGACGTGTACAAGTTCCTGCGCTACTTCAGCTTCCTGTCGGTAGCAGAAATCGCCGCCATCGAAGAAGCCGACAAGGCCCGTGATGGCAAGCCGGAAGCCCAGCGCATCCTGGCCGAACAAGTGACCGAACTGGTACACGGCAAGGCAGCCCTGGCCGCCGCCCAGCGCATTACCCACAGCCTGTTCAGCAACGACTTGTCCAGCCTGACCGAAGACGACTTCGCCCAACTGGCACAGGACGGCCTGCCGCACTTCGTGCTGAATGCGGCTGAGGACAGCCTGATCGACGCGGTGGCCAATGGCGGCCTGGCCAAGTCCAAGAGCGAGGCACGTACCTTCATCCAGAGCGGCGCGGTCAGCATCAACGGCAACAAGGCAGACAGCATCGAGCATCGTTTCACTGCCGATGACCGACTGTTCGGTCGCTTCAGCCTGCTCAAGCGCGGCAAGAAGAACTATGCGCTGATTGAATGGCAGGCCTGATTCCGGCCTGATGCCCGCTTTGTCGGGCAATGCCACAGCGGCCCGCTTCTGCACATGCAGACGGGCCGTTTTTTCATGCCGACATCCCAATGCTCGACGCCACGGCTCCCATGCCGCTAGAATTTTGCCCACTCCTCCGCCACGCAAGGCTGACACCATGGAAAGAATCGGTTTTATCGGACTGGGCCTGATGGGCCTGCCCATGTGCCGCAGGCTGCAGGCTGCCGGCTTCCCGCTCACCGTCTGGAACCGCTCGCCGGACAAGCTGGAACAGGCCCGCGCCGAGGGCATGTCCGCCTCAACATCGCTGGTGGAACTGGCGGGTGCCAGTGACATCATCATGCTGTGCATTGCCGATGCCGCTGCGGTGCAAAGCGTGGTGGTGCAATTGCTCCCGCTCTTGCGCGCCGGTCAGCTCATCATTGACCTGTCCAGCATCGACCCCGACACCACCCGCCGCTGCGCAGAACAGCTTGGCCAACAGGGTGCCAGCTGGGTGGATGCGCCAGTATCCGGCGGGGTAAGAGGGGCGGAACAAGGCACACTGGTGATCATGGCCGGCGGCAGCGAGGCGGACATCCAGCGCGCCAGCCAGCCCTTGCAAGCCTTGTCGCAGCGCATTACCCGCATGGGCGATGTCGGCAGCGGGCAGGTGACCAAAATCTGTAACCAACTGGTTGTGGCCGCCAATGCCATGCTGATTGCCGAAGCGGTGGCGCTGGCCGAAAACAATGGCGTTGATGCCAGCCTGCTGGCACCAGCACTGGCTGGCGGCTTTGCCGATTCGCTACCCTTGCAGATTCTAGCCCCGCGCATGGCGGCACGTCAGGCCGAGCCGGTACAGTGGAAGGTGGCCACTCTGCTGAAGGATCTGGACAACGCCGGTCAGCTATCAAAACAAAGCCAGTCCGCCACCCCGCTGGCTGCGCTGGCCAGCCAGCTGATGCGCCTGCATGCCGCACAAGGCCATGCCACAGCCGACCTCAGCAGCGTCATCAATCTGTACCAGGACCATCATCAGGAAACCAGACCATGTTGAAGCTCTGCGCCAACCTCAGCATGCTGTTCAGCCACCTGCCGTGGCCGGAGCGCTTTGCCGCCGCCCGCGCCGCCGGTTTTGCCGCAGTGGAAATCCAGTTCCCCTATGAACATACGGTGGAACAACTGCAAGGCTGGCTGAATCAGCATCAGCTGAAGCTGGTACTGATCAACGCTCCGGCCGGAGACCTGATGCAAGGCGGCGCCGGGCTGGCCGGCCAGCCCGGCAAGGAGACGGAATTTGCCAGCGGCCTGCAGCAATGCCTGCACTACGCCACGCAACTGGGCGTGGAGGCGGTGAACATCCTGCCCGGACGGCTGGCAGAAGGCTGCAACCGCGCACAGGCACTGGCCACACTCAATGCCAATCTGCTGATGGCCGCTGATCTGCTTGGCCAGCATCACATCCGCTGCACCGTGGAGGCCATCAACCGCCACGACATGCCCGGTTTTCTGGTGAGCACCCTCGCCGAATTGCAGCAATTGCCCGCTCACCCCGATCTTTTCTGGCAAATCGACCTTTATCACATGGCCAGCATGGGCGAAGCACTGTCCCCCTTGCTGGCAAAACACTGGCAACGCATCGGCCACTTGCAGTTTGCCGACTACCCCGGCCGTGGCGCGCCGGGCTGCGGTGCGCTGGACTTTGCCAGCTTGTTCAGTCAAATCAAGGCACTGCCTTATGCCTTCTGGAGTGGTGCAGAATACCGTGACAATAACGGTGACATGGGGTGGCTGGCCTCACTGCCAGGCCAGCAGGACGATGCTGCACTGCGGCACTGAAACTTGCAGCCGGCTGCAATTTTTGATTTTTTGCCACATCTCCTGACAGGGAATCAATCACTTAGCAGGCCATTTTGCAGAAAAGGCTTGCAAACGGCTATTTTTTACCGTAGAGTGCGAACCCTTCTGATTTCCAAATTCCACCGGCAGATTCAGCAGCAGCAATGCAGCAACTGCCGGCGTGATGCTTCATCGTCCCTGACCGATATTCCAGGCTTCGTCCACGTAGTGTCTCTTTTGACTGGACTGCTGTTCGCCGCTTGCACAGGTTGGTGCCGATGACCGACAGCCTCACACGAGGCTGCTAACCGCCACATCTCCTGGCCAAGCGACACCGGCTCTACTCCGGTTTGAAAGGACATTATGCATTTCTCCGACCTGGGCGTTGCCCCGACCATCCTGCGTGCACTCGAAGCTGCCGGTTACGACACCCCCACCGGCGTACAAGCCGAAGCCATTCCTGCTGCCATTGCTGGCCGCGACCTGCTGGTTTCCGCTCAAACCGGTAGCGGCAAGACCGCAGCCTTCCTGCTGCCGGCACTGACCAAGCTGTCCGAGCGCTCCACCGGCAAGGGCCAGGGCCCGCGCGTTCTGGTGCTGTGCCCGACCCGCGAACTGGCGCAACAGGTGGAAAAGAACGCCCTGGAATACGGCAAGGACCTGCGCTGGATGCGTACCGCCTGCCTGGTTGGCGGCGCCTCCTTCGGCTACCAGACCCGCGCCCTGTCCCGCCCGATCGACCTGATCGTGGCCACGCCGGGCCGTCTGATGGACCACATGCGCTCCGGCCGTGTTGACTTCTCCCGCCTGGAAATGCTGGTGCTGGACGAAGCCGACCGCATGCTGGACATGGGCTTCATCGAAGACATCGAAACCATCGTCAAGGCCACTCCGGAAAGCCGTCAGACCGTTCTGTTCTCCGCTACGCTGGATGGCACCGTTGGCCGCATGGCTGAAAAAATCACCCGCGAACCGCAGCGTATCGAAATTGCCCGTACCGAAACTTCCGGCGGCACCATCGAAGAACACCTGCTGTACGCGGACGACCTGAACCACAAGCATCGCCTGCTGGATCACATCCTGAAAGAGTCCGGCTTTGACCAGTGCGTGATCTTCTCCGCCACCAAGGCTTACAGCGAAGAACTGGCTGACAAGCTGTCCGACCAGGGCTACTCCGCTGCCTGCCTGCATGGCGACATGCCGCAAAGCTGGCGTAACCGTACCCTGAACGACCTGCGTCGCGGTCGCATCAAGATTCTGGTGGCCACCGACGTTGCTGCGCGCGGTATCGACGTACCCACCATCACCCACGTGGTGAACTTCGACCTGCCGAAACAGGCTGAAGACTATGTACACCGTATCGGCCGTACCGGTCGTGCCGGTCGTGACGGCACAGCCATCACCCTGGCGGAATCGAAAGAATTTCACAAGGTACGCCGCATCGAGCAATACCTGAAGCGTCAGATCACCGAAGGCGTGATCGAAGGCATGGAACCGACCCGTCGTCCGCCGAAAGGCCCGCGTCGCAATGGCAAGCCGGGTGGCTACGGTGCCCAGGGTCAACGTCGTGGTGGTAGCGGCAACGGCTATGGCCGCGAACGTCGCGAAGGCGGCTACGGCCGTGGCACCGGTGGCAATGGTGGCAGCAGCTACGACCGTCGTGGCCCGCGCTCTGCCGGTCAGGGTCAGGGTCAGCGCAGCACCCAGCGTGCCGACTAAGCACCCAGTCGTTCAGTAATACAAGAAGGCGGTCCACGGATCGCCTTTTTTGCGCCTTGCCGTTTCAGGCATGCACAAAATGCATGGCGACCCCGGCATAAACTCGCTTGTCAGCCTGCCATGCGCGCACCAGAATAGCTGTACACACAGCACTGGATAACGCATGACTACCCTGCTCACCATTCCCCAGCGCCTGGCCGCCTTGCGCCAGGCCATGCAACAACAGCATATTGCTGCCTGCCTGATTCCCTCTTCCGACCCGCATCTGTCCGAATACCTGCCCGCCTACTGGCAGGCCCGGCAGTGGCTGTCCGGTTTTCACGGCTCGATGGGCACGCTGATTGTCACGCAGGATCAGGCCGGACTGTGGGCAGACAGCCGTTACTGGGAACAGGCCGCCAAGGAGCTGGACGGCAGCGGCATCGCCCTGATGAAAATCCAGACCGCCGCCAGCAGCCAGCATCTGGACTGGCTGGCAGAAAACCTGCAAGCCGGACAAACCGTAGCGGTGGCAGGCGACGTACTGAGCCTGGCCGCAGCCAATGCGCTGCACAGCAGCCTTAGCGCACGCGGCATTGCCCTGCGCACCGAGCTGGATTTACCCGCCCAGATCTGGAGCGACCGCCCCTCATTGCCGCAAGCCGCCATCTACCCGCACCTGCCACCGTTTGCCAGCACCAGCCGCCAGGACAAACTGACCGCAGTACGACAGGCCATGCAGCAGCACGGCGCGGATTACCACTTCATTTCCACGCTGGACGATATTGCCTGGCTGCTGAACCTGCGCGGCGCGGATGTCAATTACAACCCGGTGTTCATCAGCCACTTGCTGCTGGGCCCGGACAGCACCACCCTGTTTGTTGATGACAAGAAAGTGGATGCCAAGCTGCAAGCCGAACTGGCAGCCGACGGCGTGCAACTGGCCGATTACCACAGTGCCAAGTCGGTACTGACTTCCCTGCCCCACAGCAGCACCATGCTGCTGGACCCGCGCCGCATCACGCTGGGTTTCCATCAGGCCATGCCACAAAGCATGCCGCACGTGCAGGCCATCAACCCCAGCACCTTGCTGAAAGCCTGCAAGACCGCCGCCGAGGCAGAACACATCCGCCACACCATGGAGCAGGATGGCGCTGCGCTGTGCGAGTTCTTCGCCTGGTTCGAACAGGCAGTCAACCGCGAAGCCATCACCGAACTGACCATCGACGCGCAGATTACCGCCGCCCGCGCCCGCCGCCCCGGCTTTGTCTCGCCCAGCTTTGCCACCATTGCCGGCTTCAATGCCAACGGCGCCCTGCCGCACTACCGCGCCACGGAACAGGCCCATGCCAGCATTGCCGGTGACGGCCTGCTGCTGATCGACTCCGGCGGTCAGTATCATGGCGGCACCACCGACATCACCCGCGTGGTGGCGGTCGGTACGCCCAGCCCGGAACAAAAGCGCGACTTCACCCTGGTGCTCAAGGGTACGCTCAATCTGTCGATGGCCCACTTCCCGCGTGGCACCCTGTCGCCGATGCTGGATGCACTGGCCCGCGCTCCGATGTGGCAACACGATATCGACTTCGGCCACGGCACCGGCCATGGCGTGGGTTATTTCCTCAATGTGCATGAAGGCCCGCAAACCATCTCGCGCAGCCTGCCGGATGCCAGCATGGCAATGCAGGAAGGCATGATCACCTCGGTGGAACCGGGCATCTATCGCCCCGGCCAGTGGGGGGTGCGCATCGAGAACCTGGTATTGAATGTGCCAGCACAGAAAAACGGCTTTGGCGACTTCCTGCGCTTTGAAACACTGACGCTCTGCCCGATCGACACCCGCTGCATCGAGCACAGCCTGCTGTCCCGTCAGGAAGTGGACTGGCTGAATCACTACCACGCCGAGGTACAACGCCGTCTGCTGCCACTGGTGACAGGCGCTGCCCGTGACTGGCTGCTGCAGGCCACCCAAGCCATCTGAGCAAGACAAACCACAATGAAAAAACGCCCTGGAATCCAGGGCGTTTTTTCATACCAGGCCAGACAGAATGACTTACATCGCTTCCAGCACCTTGATACCCAGCAGGTCCAGACCGGTGCGCAGGGTCTTGGCAGTCAGCGCAGCCAGTTGCAGGCGGCTGGCACGTACCTCGCCTTCGCTCTTCAGGATCGGGCAGGCCTCGTAGAAGCGGGAGAACAGCGTGGCAATCTGGTACAGGTAGTTGGACAGGTAGTGCGGGTAGCAACCTTCCGCCACCGACAACAGCGTGTCCTCAAACTGGGCCAGTGCCGCGGCCAGATGTTTTTCTGCCGGCTCGGTAATCACGATGGGCGCATTGGCGTCCACGTTTTCCGCTTTGCGGAACACACTCTGCACGCGGGTGTAAGCGTATTGCAGATACGGCGCGGTGTTACCTTCAAAGGCCAGCATGGTGTCCCAGTTGAAGATGTAATCGCTCATGCGGTTTTTGGACAGGTCGGCATACTTCACCGCACCAATGCCCACCGCCGCAGCGATTTCGCGCTTTTCAGCCTCGGACAGCTCCGGGTTCTTTTCCGACACCAGCGCATAGGCACGCTCTTCCGCCTCGTCCAGCAGCTCGATCAGCTTGACGGTGCCGCCGGAGCGGGTCTTGAACGGCTTGCCGTCGTCGCCCATCATCACGCCAAAGCCGATATGTTCCAGCTTCATGCTTTCCGGGGCAAAACCAGCCTTGCGGCAGATGCTGAACATCTGGGCAAAGTGCTGGCTCTGGCGCGCATCCACCACATAGATGACGCGGTCCAGATTCAGCACCTTGTGACGGTAGCGCACTGCGCCCAGGTCGGTGGTGGTGTACAGGAAGCCACCGTCTTTCTTGCGGATGATCACGCCCATCGGCTCGTCGTCCTGGGTGCGGAATTCCTCCAGGAACACCACCTCGGCGCCTTCGCTTTCGCTCAGCAAGCCTGCGGCACGCAGCTCTTCCACAATCACCGGCAGGTCATCGTTATAGGCGGACTCACCGCGCACATGCTCGCGCTTCAGGCCGACATTCAGCTTTTGATACACCGCTTCGCAATGCTTGAGCGAGATGTCGACAAACTGCTCCCACAGCTTGAGCACTTCTTCATCGCCACCTTGCAGCCGTACCACGTAGTCACGGGCGCGGTCGGCAAACTCTTCGCTTTCGTCAAAACGCACCTTGGCATTGCGGTAGAAGGTTTCCAGATCGGAAAGCTCCAGCGCGTTGTCACCCGCCTGACGGATTTCCACCAGATAGGCGGTCAGCATGCCGAACTGGGTACCCCAGTCGCCCACGTGGTTGGCACGCACGACATCGTGACCCAGGAATTCCATCACCCGCGCCAGTGCATCGCCAATAATCGACGAACGCAGATGACCAACGTGCATTTCCTTGGCCAGATTGGGCGAGGAGTATTCCACCATCACCCGCTGGGCTGCCACCGGGCTGATGCCCAGCTTGTCGTCCTTCAGGGCAGCTTCGCTGCGACGGGCCAGGTATTCGGGGGCAAGATGAATGTTGATGAAGCCCGGTCCGGCAATTTCCACCTTGTCGGCAATGCCTTGCAGGTCCAGCGCAGCCACTACTTTCTGAGCCAGCTCACGCGGATTGGTCTTGAGCGCCTTGGCTGCACCCATTACCCCGTTAGCCTGATAGTCACCGAATTCCGGTTTGGAAGCCGGCTGGATCACTGCCGGCGCATCCGGCGCACCGGCAGCAGCCAGCGCTGCCTGTACCCGTTGATTGATCAACTGCAAAATTGTCATGCTTGCCCCATAATTGCCGTGAAAACGAAAAAATGCCTTCGTTTTCGAAAAATTTAACAGTGTCGATTGTATGCCCCCAGGCCTTGACGGGCAATGTTTGCATCGCAGCAAAAGTGCATCGTGTGCGCCAAAGCAGTGCAAATCACGCACCTTGCAGGCAGATCATGCCAAAAGGGTGAGCGCCGGCCGTCCGTATGTTTGCACACACATCGCTTTGCACGGGCGAGTACCTGCCCACACGGATCCACCCTGATGGCAAGGCAATAAAAAATGGCCTCCAGCGGAGGCCATTCGTGACAACAGGACAAACCAGGATCAGAAGCTGTAAACCGCCTGAGCCGCGAAGATATCGTTGCTCTTGCGATAGTTGCCATCGCTGCGCAGGAACACGTCGCGATTAGCCCAGTCGTGACGGATTTCCATCTTCAGGGTCAGCTGGTCGGTCGGGTAGAACAGCAGGGCTGCGGTCAAAGCCTGACGGGTGGCACCGGAGCAATCCGTACCATTGACACTGCTGCTATTGAAACAAGCCTGGGAAATACCGAAGCCGTTGGTGCCGTCCACGCCATTGGACTGACCCAGCGCAATACCACCGCCACCGCCACCGTTCTTGCTGTCATTCAGGTAGTCATAACGCAAGGTGCCTCCCATGCGGCCGAACCACTCGGAATTCCATTTCTGGTGGGCCAGCAGCGAGAAGCCATACCATACGGCATCGCCACCGTTCCAGGCTGCCTGCTTCTGCCGACCATAGTCGATTTCGGCATTGTAGACGCTGTCGGTACCGGTCAGCGTCATGTCCAGCTCGCCAAAGTAGTAGGCCCCGTAGGCGCTGTTGGAAGTACCCTGATAGCCATAGGTACCGTCACCATTACCATTGGCATCGGTGTGCGCATACAGGCTTTGACGACCGATATTCATCGAACCGCCAATGTCCAGATTGCTGGTCATGGTGTAGTCGACACGGCCCGTCACCGTCGGCGTGCTGTTGCTGTGGGTATGCTGGTTCGCGTCGTTTGCACTGTTCGGATTGGTGTGGAACTGCTCGTTGGCAATCATGAACTTGGTGGCCCACGAACCATGCGACCAGTTGAAGCCGGCACCAACATAGCTGCCCGGGTCGCTGAAGTCATACAGCAGGCCATGGGTGATGGTGTTCATCTGGTTGGATTGCTGGACTTCATAGCCACCAAAGCTGTTCATCAGGCCGGCCACCAACTGGGTGGTGTCAGACACCGGGAAGTTGATGATGGCGGTATTGATGATATTGTTGCCCGCGCTGCTGTTGCCACCGCTGGTCAGCAGGTTGTTGCCGGAACCACGGTTAGGCAGGATGCTGACTTCGGCACTGGGCGCCATCGGGCCAACACCAAAGGTTTTCTTGATGTCCAGGTAGACATCACCAAAGGTGCTGTTGGTGTAAGCATACTGGTTGCTGTGATTGACAAACTGGAAGCCGGCGCTGCGACCCAGACGGCTGGCCACATAGGTCGGGTCCATGTAACCGGTAATGCTCAGACCGGCAATCGGGCCTTCACTGGCATCGGTAGTCAGCTTGTCGACCTTCATCTCCATGCCGGCCACGCGCTGTTTCAGCTCGGCATTGCCGTCATCGGCCTCGGGTGCCTTGGCGGCAGTTGCGGCATTCACCGCCTGTTGCAGCTGTTGCATTTGCGCCTGCAGGGCCTCTAGCTGGGCCTTGAGCTTGGCGATTTCGTCTCCCTTGGCGTCGGCCATGGCCACACCGGGAAGACCTGCGATCAGTGCGCTGATCAACAATTTCTTCATTTCATTTCTCCCTTGTACTACAGCATGAACAGCTTTGCTCCTACGCTGACAGAACAAACGGGGTAACAGCCGGACTGGTCTGACTGCCCAACCCACTGCTACCCCGTTGTCGTTACACTAATCCCCTGCTGACTCAGGCAGCCTTGAAGGCCAGCTGCATTTCACGCTCACGCTTGCGCTGCATGGAACGCATGTACAGATTGCCCGCTACCACACCCACCGACACCACCAGGATGAACAGGGTAGCCAGTGCGTTCATTTCCGGGTTCAGACCCAGACGAACCCGCGAGAACACCACCATCGGCAAGGTGGTGGAACCCGGTCCGGACAGGAAGGCAGTCAGCACCAGGTCGTCCAGCGACAGGGTGAAGGACAGCAACCAGCCGGATACCAGTGCCTGGGAAATCAGCGGCAGGGTAATCACGCAGAACACCTTGAGCGGACGTGCGCCCAGGTCCATGGCGGCTTCTTCCAGCGAACGGTTCAGTTCACGCACACGGGATTGCACGATGATGGCTACGTAGGACACACACAGCATCACGTGACCAATCCAGATGGTGAACACACCGCGGCCTTCCGGCCAGCCCAGGGTTTGCTCCATGGCCACAAACAGCAGCAGCAGCGAAATACCCTGAATCACTTCCGGAATCACCAGCGGGGCATTGATCATGCCGGCGAACAGCGGAAACAGGCGGAAGCGGTTGAGCCGCGCCATTACGAAACCGGCCCAGGTACCCACCACCACCGATGCCGTTGCCGTCATCAGCGCAATCTTGATACTGAGCAGGGCTGCGGTGATGAGTTCATCATCCTCCAGCAGTGCCCAGTACCACTTGGTGGAGAAACCGGACCACACCGTCACCAGCTTCGATTCGTTGAACGAATAGATGATGAGCAGCAGGATGGGCAGGTACAGGAAGGAGTAGCCGAAGCCAAGTACCGCATAAGACAGCGGCTTGCTGGGTTTCAAGGTGCTCATTTCACTTCCTCCATCACTTTTGCTTGGTAATGCTGGAACATGGCCATGGGCACCAGCAGCAGCAGCACCATCGCGCAAGTCACGGTAGCCGCCATCGGCCAGTCCATATTATTGAAGAATTCATCCCACATCACGCGGCCGATCATCAGCGTGTCGGAACCACCCAGCAGTTCCGGAATCACGTACTCACCCACCGCCGGAATGAACACCAGCAGGCTGCCGGCGATAATGCCGTTCTTGGACAGCGGCAGGGTTACCTGCACAAAGGCCTTCCACGGACGGGCACCCAGGTCGTAGGCGGCTTCCAGCAGGCGCAGGTCCATTTTCACCAGGTGGGAATACAACGGCATGATCATGAACGGCAGGTAGGAAAACACCATGCCGATATAAACACCCCAGTTGGTGTGGTACAGGCGCAGCGGGGTATCGATGACGCCCAGCCACATCAGGAACTGATTGAGGAAACCGTCGTTCTTCAGGATGCCGATCCACGCATAGACGCGAATCAGGTAGGACGTCCAGAACGGCAGCATCACCATCATCATCAGGGTGTCACGGGCAGATTCAGACGCACGGGCAATGTAGTAAGCCATCGGGTAACCGATCAGCAGACACAAAACCGTGGACACAAAAGCCATCTTGACCGAGCTGATGTAGGTGGCGAAGTACAGATCGTCACCCAGCATGAACTTGTAATGGCCAATGTTGAGCACCAGGGTGAAGACATCGTCTTCCATCTTGGTGAGCGGTGTGTAAGGCGGAATCCCCAGCTGCTGCTGGGAGAAGCTGATGCCTACCACCAACAGGAAGGGCAACAGGAAAAAGACAAACAGGAACAAAAACGGAACACCAATGACGGTTGTCCTGCCGGACGGTAACCATCGACTGAATTTGAGACTTTTCATGATTTAGCACCACTTGGCCGGGGAACCCGGCTTGCCAAGCCCATCTTTACAGCCATCATATCAAGGCCCTGTCACGACTCGCCCTGATGTGATGACTTACGTTTCACAGCAACCCGACCCTGCCGGACCGGCTTGCAACCCTCACTCCAGATACTTTTTCTAGCCAGCCACCTGCCCGTTGCCGAACGGCAGCTGACGCTTGCATCAGCCTGCGCGGAGAAAACCCTGGCAGACCGTGCTGTCTTGCAGCACCGGGGTGCAAACACCCCGGTGATTCAGGACTCGGTTTAGCGGCCGGTCTTCAGCTGGGTCCACAGACGGTTCTGCAGACGCATGATGTCAGCCGGCAGCGGCTTGAGCAGGAACAGGGTCTTCATGACCGATTCCGGCGGATAAACAGACGGATCGTTGGCGATTTCCGGCTTCACGAACTTGCGTGCAGCGGCATTGGCCGTGGGATAGAACACTTGGTCGGTAATGGCGGCGTTGACTTCCGGATTCTGGATGTAGTTGATCCACTTGAGGGCGGCTTCCACGTGCGGCGCATCTTTCGGGATCACCATCACGTCAAACCAGATCGGCGCGCCGGATTTCGGAATCACATAGCCCAGCTGATAGGTACGTTTGGCTTCAGCGGCACGGTGCTTGGCAATGTTGACGTCACCGGACCAGCCCAGCGCCAGGCAGATATCGCCATTGGCCAGGTCATTGATGTAGCCGGAAGAATTGAACTGGGTGATGTAGGGGCGGATTTTCTTCAGCAGTTCGAAGGCGGCCTGGTAGTCAGCCGGGTTCTTGCTGTTCGGGTCCTTGCCCAGGTGGTGCAGTGCGACTGCGAAAACGTCGTTAGCCTGATCCAGCACCGAAACGCCGCAGCCTTTCAGTTTGGAAACATATTTCGGGTCAAACAGGATGTCCCAGCTGTCCAGCGGAGCGCCAGCGCCCAGAATGGCCTTCACCTTGGTGAAGTTGTAACCCAGGCCGTCGGTACCGTAAGCCCAGGGAACACCGTGGGCATTGCCCGGGTCGGCATCCTGGATCTTGGCCATCAGGGCCTTGTCCAGATTCGCCAGGTTCGGGATCTTGGACTTGTCCAGTTTCTGGTAGATGCCCGCCTCGATCTGCTTGGCCATGAAGTTAGAGGTCGGAACCACGATGTCGTAGCCGGCACGGCCGGTCAGCATCTTGGCTTGCAAGGTGTCGTCGCTGTCGTAAACGTCATACTTCACCTTCACGCCGGTCTGTTTTTCAAAGCCGGGAATGGTGCCCTTGGCAATGTAGTCGGACCAGTTATAAACGTTCAGTACCTTGTCTTCTGCCAGAACGCCAGCACTTGGCAACAGCAGAAGCAGCGAACACAGCACTTTCTTGACAAGTTTCTTCTTCATTACAGGCTTCCTATGTATTGCAAGACCATAAATTCCCTTCGTCAGGAGACGCGAGGGACCTGATGCACTGCACCTCATGAGACCGGTCGGGGATTCTCCCTCCCATCCGGTCACGCCAAACCCGGGGCGAATGTGACACGCCTATTCACCAAGCAATAAGCGTGCACGACATTTATAACCCCATCCTATCCATTCTGGCTATTTCCAATCCAGAACGGCAGGTAACTGTCAGGCAAGAGACGAAGGACAAGGCAAACAAGCTGCCAGTCTTTTCACATTATTGTTATCGCAGGAAAGCCGTGAAACGCTGCCGGCACCAGGCCGACTGCACTTCGACAGGTTCAGGCTAACGCTCGAACCAGCCTCCTCCGTTGTAGATATCACCTCGGTTATGTTTAATAAAATCCACAAATTGTGTTGAGGTGTTACAGCTTTTTAACCACAAAGACATTCAGCCGCAACATGATTTTTTTTTGCAGCGCAAGAAAACGGCAGGCGGCAGGGGCTTGACATCTGCACAGCACGCACACGTCGACACATCTGATCATTTATCGGGCATATCCAGCGCCACAGCGCCAAATTGACTTAACATATGATCAAAAACCACGCCCCGCTTGGTGATTCAAGGGTTTAGCCACCACCTGCGCGGGCCACGCCCTGCAGCAGGGCCAGCAACGGCATACAGTACCCCTGATCGGATTAACGCGCCGATTCAGCCAGCGGTAGACAAAAAAAGTTTTTTCTTGCTTCACCTCAGAATGAGGCAGTTTTGCCACAGATCAAATCTGGCCATGCCTTGCTGTGCGTACCGACGAAATAAAAGCGGTTTGCCCCTTCGGGCAAGCCGCTTACGTTTTAGCACTGTTTGCACAGTGGCAGGCATTTGATCAGATCAGGCGTGCCAGCAGCGCTTTCTCCATGCCAGCCATATCCGGAATGCGCACCTGCATGCCGTTACCGGCAGCCAGATCGACCGCCACACCGTTACGGGTCATCTGGGTCAGCTGCACGATGCGGTTACCACGCGGATGGATCACCTCGATGCGATCCCCCACCGCAAAGCGGTTCTTCACCTCGACCAGCGCCCAGCCATCGGCATCCACTTCCAGCACATCGCCCACATACTGGCTTTGCTTGGCCTTGGAATGGCCGTCCAGGTAATTCTGGTAATCCTGGGTCTGGTGACGTTCCAGGAAGCCCGGAGTGTAGCCACGATTGGCCAGTCCTTCCAGTTCGGCCAGCAGGCTGTAGTCAAACGGGCGGCCGGCCACGGCGTCATCGATGGCACGGCGATACACCTGCGCGGTGCGGGCCACGTAGTACAGGCTCTTGGTACGCCCTTCAATCTTCAGCGAATCCACGCCGATCTTCACCAGCTTCTCCACCTGCTCCACCGCACGCAGGTCCTTGGAGTTCATGATGTAGGTGCCATGCTCGTCTTCGATGATAGGCATCAGCTCGCCCGGACGGCTGCCCTCTTCGATCAGATAGGTCTTGTCGGCCAGCGGATGGCGTTCGGCACCACCACAGGCGGCAAAGCTCTGGTTGGCTTCTTCCAGTGCCTTGTTGAAGTCCAGCTTGATGGTTTGCACATCACCCGCGTCGTCGCCCTGGGTGTCGTGCATCTTGTAATCCCAGCGGCAGGCATTGGTACAGGTGCCCTGGTTCGGGTCGCGGTGATTGAAATAACCCGACAACAGGCAACGGCCGGAGTAGGCAATGCACAAGGCACCGTGCACAAACACTTCCAGCTCGATATCCGGGCATTCCTGACGGATTTCGGCAATCTCGTCCAGGCTCAGCTCGCGCGACAGGATGATGCGCGACACACCCAGCTTTTGCCAGAACTTCACCCCCATGTAGTTGACGGTATTGGCCTGCACCGACAGGTGGATAGGCACTTCCGGCCAGCGCTCGCGCACCATCATGATCAGGCCGGGGTCAGCCATGATCAGCGCATCCGGCTTCATGGCGATCACCGGCTCCATGTCGGCCATGTAGGTCTTGATCTTGCTGTTGTGCGGCAACAGGTTACTGGCCACAAAGAACAACTTGCCGCGCGCATGCGCTTCATCAATACCGGTTTTCAGTTCTTCAAGCTTGAAGTCGTTATTGCGCGCACGCAGCGAATAGCGCGGCTGACCGGCATAGACCGCATCCGCGCCAAAGTCGTAGGCTGCGCGCATCTTGTCCAGCGTGCCGGCGGGCAGCAGCAATTCCGGGGCTTTTAACATAGGGCTTCGCTTTCTTGTTGGGACAGGCAGGCAATCGGCAAGGGCATGCGATCCGGCGGCACAAACGCGCGCCGCGATACATCCTGATTCAACCTGTCATCCGAGTAATATTGGAACAACACCGCCTTGGCGTCGTGCAATACATCATCACACTGCGCCAGAAAAACCGGCCATTCCTGCACCATGGCCGGCATCTGCTGGGCACGGTGATACAGGATGGACAACAAGGACATGGTGAGGGTGTGATGGTATTTTTCTGCCGCGCCCTGCGCCATGGCATAGCGCGACAGCGCACGCGCACAGCGCACGGCCGCCTCCGGCGCCGGATACTGGCGACGGTAAGCCCAGGCAGCATACAAATGCGCCTGGTGGGTAAATTCGGATGCAGGCAGCGTGCTGGATTCCAACTGACGCAAAAACGCCTGATAGTCCATGATCCGGGGTCTCCGAAAACTGTAAAAACAAAAAGGCCCCGCCGTATCAGGGGCCTTTTTTCTATGTTGCGGCGCGATTATGCGCCGCCGGACGCGGCATCGTCAAGCCTGGCATCAGCATGGACCAAATCCATTAAGCCCATGTTTTCAATGCCATTTTCTGCTTCATGGTTTTTTGGCCAGCATCGCCAGCAGCAGAAGCTGCACCAGCAGTGACCACACCATCAGTACGCCCCAGCACACAGTCAGTACCGGCTCCTGGGCAAAGCTCAGACTGCTCATCATTGCGGCGCTCAGCACAAAGGCCAAGGTAGCCGCCAGCAGGCACAGCACCGCCTGTTTGCGCCGCATGCGGATACGGCGAATGACATTCCACATTATCAGTCTCCTTCATCATCGTTTTCATCAGCGGGGCAAGGCCTCCGCTACATGCACCAGCGTCAGTTGGCGCTGATGCCTGGCTGTTCTGGTTTGGCCTGCTGCAACCATTGCAGCTCGGCCTCGCTAAATCCGGCGCAACGCCGGGCATCCATATTGTAGCTGCCACGATGGGCGGTCAGGTCATACTCGTCCAGCAAGGCGCAAAACGCGGTCATCGGCTCCAGGCCACGCGCGCGGCACAGCCAGTGAAACCAATGATTCCCCACCTGAACATGGCCGATTTCATCTTCAAGAATGATGTCGAGAATCGCCACGCTGGCATGGTCGCCAATATTGGCCAGTTTGCGCTTCAGCTCGGGGCTGGCATCCAGCCCCCGCGCTTCCAGCACGCGCGGCACCAGCGCCATGCGGACCAGCACATCGTGATCGGTACGATGGCAGATTTCCCACAAGCCGTTATGCGCCGGGAAATCACCATAGTCATGGCCCAGTTGCTGCAAACGCTGTTGCAGCAGGCGAAAATGTTTGGCTTCCTCCGCCGCAATGCGCAGCCAGTCGGTGACGTAGGCGTCCGGCATGTCGCGAAAGCGCCAGGCGGCATCCAGCGCCAGATTGACGGCATTGAATTCGATATGGGCAATGGCATGCAGCATGGCCGGCTGGCCCAGCGGGGAGCCGGTCCTGCGTCGTGGCACCTTGGTGGCATGCACCAGCTCCGGCCTTGCCGGATGACCGGCCAGCGGCAGACGTGACAAGGGCGCGTCCAGCCGCTGCAAGTGGCCCGCCTGCCAGGCAGCGTGGATATGGTCGGTAGCGGCCAGTTTGGCGGCGACATCGTTACAGCACAAGGCCGCTTCAATCTGTGGATACAGGGATTCAGGCTTCATCATGGTGCTGCATTCTAACGGTTTGCACTGCATTCGTGCGCTGATGCACCCTGGCGCACCATCGCACACACGGAATTTCATGGTCTGTCTCATCCTGCAAGCGCCATCCACCCTACAAGAACATCGTCGGCACCATGGGCTTGATGCATAATGCTGTCATCTGCCACAGGGAGAACAACATGCTGTTCAATTCCAGCCAACTCGGCACCGTAGAAGTGGATGAAAGCACCATCATCAATTTTGACCAGGGTATTCCGGCTCTGGAAAACTGCACCCAGTTCAAGCTGTTCCACAATGCCGACAGCGCCAATCCGTCGGTATTCTGGATGCAGTCGCTGGACGATGCCGGCATCACCCTGAGCGTGACCCACCCGACTCAACTGGGCGTTCGCTACGAGGTGGAACTGAATGACGAGGAAGTTTCCCGCCTGGAACTGAGCAAGCCGGAAGATGCCGTGATTCTGGTATTGCTGTATCAGGAACAGTCCGAAACCGAATCCCACCCGGCACTGGGCGAACTGAAGGCAAACATCCGCAATCCGCTCATCCTCAACCTGTCCAGCCGCAAAGGCCTGCAGAAAACCGGCCTGTCCTGCGACATCCTGATGCACAACCTCGGCTAAACCCGGCCCGGCACCAGCCGGGCTGCCCCGGAGCCTTTCATGACTGTCTCTTCAGTACCGCGCTGCCCCTGGTGCGGGGATGATCCTTTATATATTGCCTATCACGATGAGGAATGGGGCCGTCCGCAACACGACGACACCAGGCTGTTTGAAATGCTGATTCTCGAAGGTGCCCAGGCAGGCTTGTCCTGGATCACCATCCTGCGCAAGCGCGAAGGCTATCGCCGGGCCTTCCATGGTTTCGACCCGCAGCGGGTGGCGCAGATGACCGAAGAGGATGTCGAAAGGCTGATGCAGGACAGCGGAATTGTCCGCAATCGTCTGAAGATACGCAGTGCCATTCGCAATGCGGCGGTGTTCCTGCAATTGCAGCAAGAGCACGGTAGTTTCGACCGCTGGCTGTGGAGCCACACCCAGGGGCAGAGCGTGCTCAACCACTGGCCGACATTGCAAGATTGCCCGGCCAGCACGGCATTATCCGACCAGATCAGCAAGTCACTGAAAAAAGCCGGAATGAATTTTGTCGGCAGTACCGTGATTTATGCTTACTTGCAGGCAACCGGGGTAGTGAATGACCACTTGCTGGCTTGCCACTGCCACCCGGCCTACGGCAAGACTCAGGCCTGAGCCGGACTGAACACCACGGTGCGGAACATGCCGTCGGTGGAATGAAAGGGATGGGCCTGGACCGGCTCATCCTCCTGACAAAATGCCATCATGCGCCAGCCGTGAATCAGCTCACGCACTTCTTCTTCCGACCACGGCCCCTCCAGACGGTCCGGCACCAGTGCCGACAACTCCTGACACAGTGCACGCAGGCGGCCCGGAACCTCAAGCTGCTGCAGCGTAAAAACCAAGTTCCGCTGATGACTCATACTTCACCTCTCACCCCTGTGGGTGTGCAGTAAGCCATCATCATTTCATGTCTTATTATTAAAATCCAGTTAAATCACCATTCGTAATTTGATTTAATAATACGCAAAACCATTTGATAGCTTTCCATGAAAACAAAAAGGGCCATCCAATCCGGATGACCCTTCTGTTCAAGCAACCGCGCCGCAGGGAACTCAGAACAGCTTCAGCCCCTTGAGCATCACCACCAGAATCAGCAGCGGTGAAACAAAGCGCACCACCACCAGCAGTACTCGCACCAGCGCCTCGTTGTGCAACTGTCCTTCATTGGACAAGGCCGTCTTCAAACGGTCAAAACCCCATACCCAGCCGACAAACAGGCAAAGGAAGATACCACCCAGCGGCATCAGGATATTGGACGTGACAAAGTCGAACAGGTCGAACATGGTCATGCCAAACAGCTTGAAGTCAGCCATGGTGCTGTTGGACAAGGCACAGCTTGCGCCAAACAGTGCCAGCACCAGCAGGTTCAGCACCGTTGCCTTGGGACGGCTGATGCCAAAACGCTCGCTCAACACTGATACCGGCACTTCCAGGATGGACAACATGGCACCCGTCGAGGCGATGGCAGCCAATATAAAGAAGGCCACCATGAACAGCTGGCCCATCGGCATGCTGGCAAACACGGCAGGAATGGTGATGAACAGCAGCGACGGCCCGGCTTCCGGCTTGAAGCCAAAGGCAAACACTGCCGGAAAAATGGCAATACCAGCCAGCATGGACACAAACAGGTCGGCACACATCACGCGCAAGGTGGTGGCAGGAATGTTCTGATCGTCACGAAAATAGCTGCCATAGGTCATCATGGTACCCATGCCGATGGACAACTTGAAAAATGCCAGGCCAACCGCAGTCAACACCACTGCGGCAGTAATCTTGGAGAAATCCGGGGCAAACAGGAAACTGATGCCCAGCATGGCACCAGGCAGCATCAGGCTGCGCACGCCAATAACCAGCAGCAGCAAGAACAGGATGGGCATCAGCTTCTTGGTGACAGCCTCAATCCCCTTGGCCACCCCCATCAGCAAGATACCGCCAATCAGGGCCAGCACCAGCCATTGCCACAGCAGCGACTGCACCGGGTCGGCAATCAGGCTGCCAAAAGCCGCCGAGGTGACTTTCGGATCGCTGGACAGAATGCCACCGCCAATCGCCTTGAACACATAGGCAAACACCCAGGCAGCCACTTCGGAATAAAACGCCATGATCAGGAAGGCCGACAATACGCCAAAAGCGCTGATCAACCACCACGGCTGGCCGGCAGGTGCCAGCTTTTTCAATGCAGTGACTGCATCGGACTTGGCACGGCGGCCCAGCATGATTTCCGAAATCATCACCGGCAAGCCCACCAGCAAGGTGGCACAGACATACACGATCAGAAAACCGGCACCGCCATTGGTCCCGGTCAGATAGGGAAATTTCCAGATATTACCCAGCCCGACCGCCGAGCCGAGCGTGGCGGCCAGTACGCCAAAACTGGAGGTAAATCCGTCACGTGCCTTGCTGGCACCTGCGGACGCCGAGGATCTGCTGTCCTGTTTCATTTGGTCTCTCATCACGACAAAATTCAAACCCGCTCAAGCGATAACCTGAACGGATTACACGGGTTCCGGGGTCACCGGAGCGGCGATTCTGAAGTGATTTTCCAGACCATGCAAAATTATTTGTCAGTCACCACCCGGCACGCGACACAACTCGGCAGTCAGCCGTGCCAGCCAGTCAAAACAGGCTGCCAGTTGACCCTCCTCAATAAATTCATCCGGGCGATGTGCCTGCTCGATCGAACCTGGTCCCAGCACGACACAAGGGATGCCGGCCGCATGGAAAACACCAGCTTCCGTGGTATACGCCACACCGTCACCACCCTGACAAGCGCACAGCTTTTCCACATAGTGCAGCACTTCACTTTGCGGTGTAGCCTCGAATGCCGGGCAATATACGCGCGGCTCAATGGAGATTTCCGCTTCCGGGGCCACCTGGCGCATTTCGAGCAACAGATTGTCGGCATAGTCACGCACCGAATCGACAAAGCGCTGCGGATCATCCCCTGGCAGCCAGCGGCACTCAAAGGTGAATTCGCAATCCTTGGGCACGATGTTGTTGGCCGTACCGCCGGAAATGGTGCCAGTTTGCAAGGTGGTAAACGGCACATCATACAATGGCTGGTGATGACCAAACGACGCCTCGGTGTCGGCCAGACGACGGACATGGGTAATCAGCCTGGCGGCATATTCAATGGCATTCACCCCTTGCGGTGTGAGCGAGGAATGCGCAGCCCGCCCCTGTACATGGCAGTGGTAATGGGCAATGCCCTTGTGTGCCACCACCGGACGCATTGAGGTCGGCTCGCCAATGATGCAACCGGCCAGCGGCACCTGCTCTTGTAACAACCCATCAATCAGGCGAGGCACGCCCAGACAGCCCACTTCCTCGTCATAAGACAAGGCAATACCGATGCCCTGCTGCAGGCTTCCCTCCGCTGCAAGCCTCACCCACTCCGGCACATGCGCCAGTACGCAGGCAATGAAACCCTTCATATCGCATGCACCGCGGCCATACCAACGACCGTCTCCCTTGTCGGTGAGGGTGAACGGCGGTGAAGTCCACGCCTGCCCATCCACCGGCACCACATCGGTATGACCGGACAGCAACAGAACCGGCAGGTCTGCCGCACCTATCCGGGCAAACAGGTTGGCCTTGCTGCCATCATCATTCAAGGTCAGCTGGCTGCTCAGGCCGTAAGCCTGCAGATACTCCTCTACCCAACGGATCAGTGCGAGATTGGAATGACGGCTGGTGGTGTCAAAGCCCACCAGTGTTTGCAGCAGGGAAAGATAGGAGGAAGACATGAGGCAGTCCTGTAACAAGGCAAAACATAGGCGGAGTCTGCCCCCAGAGCTGCTACTCAGGCAATATGCCTGCCAATAAAAAGGCTGCCTGCCCCCAGCCGGATAGCCTTTTTCTACAGCACTCTTGGCAAGCATGCCGAAACCCGCTATTATTCGCACTCTTCTGCGGCGGGTCTCCTCGCATTGTACGGTAGCAAACCTGGTCAGGTCCGGAAGGAAGCAGCCATAGTTACTTAGTGCAAGTGCCGAGGGTCAGGCTCGCCACCCCTCCCCTCTTTGGTTCTACCATCATCTATATACATGTTTACGACATGTAACTACCATTTTCGTGCCAGATGGATGACATTCCGTTGTATTCCTAGATAAGAATACGCTAACATATCATTCATGCGCATGTAATCCATGACGGAACTTAATGATTTTTTTCAAATCACATTATTCCTTATGGATTTTCTTTGCTATTTTTAGGACATAGGGCAGTGTCCTAAGCCAAAACAATAATTCAATACAATACTGTTAGCCTTTTAAGAGGAACAACCCATGAAACTCTTTGAAAAAATCACCAATCCGCGTGAAATCCGCCGCAAGCTGGGCCTGAATCAGCAAGAGTTCTGGAGCCGCATCGGCGTAACACAGTCCGGCGGTTCCCGTTACGAAAGCGGCCGCAACATGCCCAAACCGGTTCGCGAACTGCTGCGTCTGGTTCATGTCGAGCAGATCGAACTGTCCAAGGTACGTCGCGAAGACTTCGAAATTGTCGAGTACCTGAAAGAAACCCACCCTGACCTGTACAAGAGCCTGCGCAAGGCCGTACGTGCCAAGATGGAAGCGCAGGAAGGCAGCAGCGAAGCAACCGCTGGCTGATATTCCCGCCACCCAAAAAAAGCAGCCGTCAAACCATCTGGTTCAACGGCTGCTTTTTTCATGAGCAAACCGCTATGCAGTGGTACATAGCGGTCTGGAAAACCTGCTTACTCACCGGCATTGCGTACCAGCAGGACCGGCACATCTGCCTGCTTGAGCAAGCCTTCGGCAACACTACCCATCAGGATATGCATCAAGCCGCTCCAGCCATGGGTACCCATCACCACCAGATCAGCACCCCAGGTATTGGCATCATCAATCAGCACTGATGCAATCTTGTCACCCCAGCTCTCCAGGATCTTGACTTCAGGGGTCAGCCCGGCAGCCACTGCCTGTGCCTGTGCCTGTCCCAGCACTTGCTCACCGGCCTGCTTGATGGACTTTTGCAGCTCGGCAGCATCCAGGAACTCCGTACCGCCCCAGCCAAACTGCGCCAGATCAACCACATGCACCAGACGAAGGGTGCTACCCATGCTCTTGGCAAGTCGGCATGCTTCAGCCAATGCCAGGTTGGACGTATCACTATCATCCACCGGCACGAAAATGCGTTGGTACATAAGCCTCTCCTTGTGTGTGTTGGCAGCCATGCATTCAGTCTAGCAAACCACCCCGGCTTGCTGTTGATACAGATTAAGACAGTCGATTAGACTGAATGTCATTTTATTCAGGTGAAATCATGGCACGCATCAAGATTGCGCTTCCCGAGCAGTTCATCTTCCAGACCAGCATGGACGTGCGCATTGGCGACATCAACTACGGCGGCCACATGGCCAATGATGCCATTTTGCGCCTGGCGCACGAGGTGCGCCTGCGCTGGTTGAAAAGCATGGGCTACAGCGAGCTGGATGTCGAGGGCGTTGGCATCATCATGGCCGATGCAGCCGTCATGTACCGTGCCGAAGCATTTCACGGCGACCAACTGGTGTTCAATCTCGGCACCGCCGATCTCAACAAGTACGGGCTGGACATCGTCTATCAGGCGACAGATGGCAACAATGGCAAAGAAGTGGCAAGATTGAAGACAGGCATCGTATTCTTCGATTACCAGACTCGTCAGGTCGCAGCCATGCCCGCAGCCTTTGCGGCAAGGCTTCATCAATAACAACAAGGAATCTCGTGATGCGTCCATACCCGATTAACAGCCCCGAGGCCATTGCCCGTTTGCTGGCCATGTTCATGATTTCCGATGGCAACATGGACCCGCGCGAGCTGGACCTGCTGGAAAAAGTCAACGTCTACGACCTGATCGGCCTGTCGCGCAAGCAATTTGCCCAGGTTCTGACAGACTACTGTGACGATATTTCCGACGAAGCGGAGCAGGACGGCACCATTCATCTGCTGGATACCGACCGGATCGAAACCATGCTGGCCGAGGTGACCAATCCGGCCAAACGCATCCTGACCTGTGTGCTGGCCATGGATATCAGCAAATCGGACGGCACCATCAGCGACCCGGAAATTGTCTTGCTGCGCCACATGATGAAAGAATGGAACATCAGCCTGGACGACCTGGAACGCCAGTTCGTGCGCTGAACCCCTGAGGCGGCAACCGGGTACGAGGCCCGGCATCCGTGCTAAAGCATTGCGCAAGCCGCCCGGCCCGTCCTGGCGGCTTTGTCATTGATAACAACAAGGTGCTAACCCATATGCAAACCCGCTTTACCGGCAGCGATCAATACGTTGCCACCGACGACCTGATGATGGCAGTCAATGCTGCCATCACGCTGCAACGCCCTTTGCTGGTTAAAGGCGAGCCGGGTACCGGCAAGACCATGCTGGCCGAAGAAATTGCCGCCAGCCTGGGCCGGCAGCTGATTGTCTGGCCGATCAAATCCAGTACCAAAGCCCAGCACGGGCTATACGAATACGATGCGGTATCCCGCCTGCGTGACTCCCAGCTGGGCGATGCCAAGGTTCATGACATCAGTAATTACATCATCAAGGGGCAGCTATGGCAGGCCTTCGAGGCGGATACGGCACCGGTGTTGCTGATTGATGAAATTGACAAGGCGGACATCGAATTCCCCAACGACTTGCTGCGCGAACTGGACCAGATGGAGTTTTTTGTGCACGAGACGCAGCAATTTGTTCGTGCCCGTCAGCGGCCCATCATCATCATTACTTCCAATAACGAGAAGGAACTGCCAGACGCTTTCCTGCGCCGCTGCTTCTTCCATTACATCCGTTTTCCCGATCCGGCCACCATGCAGACCATCGTGGACGTGCACTACCCCGGCCTGCAACAGCAGTTGGTCAGCCAGGCACTGGAAGTGTTTTTTGCCATCCGTGAAATGCCTGGCCTGAAGAAAAAGCCCACCACTTCCGAACTGCTGGACTGGCTGAAGCTGCTGGGCAGTGAGGGCATAGACAGCGCACAACTGGCCGCCCAGCACCAGTCGGCCAGCCTGCCGCCACTGGCAGGCGCCCTGTTGAAGAACGAGCAGGACCTGTCCTTGTTCGAGCGCCTGAGCAATATGGCACGCCTGCGCCGTGGCTGAGTCTGACATGCTGGCTGCATTCCGTGACAGCTTGCGGCTGCAAGGCAAGAGCCCGCACACGCTGGATGCCTATGTGCGCGACTTGCAAGGCCTGCAACTGCTACTTGGCAGCCGCGACACCCTGCAGGCGCAGGCCGATGACATCCGCAAGGCCATGGCCACCCTGCACGCACGCGGCCTGGGTAGTCGCAGCCTGGCACGCAAGCTGTCATCGTGGCGGCAGTTCTACGACTGGCTGCAACAAAAACAGGCCATCGGGATCAATCCTTGCCTGGGCCTGCGCGCGCCCAAGCAGGACAAGCCCCTGCCCAAGGCGCTGCCGGTGGATGGTACTGCAGCTCTGCTGGAACACATTCCGCATGATGAAACCCTCAGCCTGCGCGACCGTGCCCTGTTCGAGCTGATGTACTCCTCCGGCTTGCGCCTGTCCGAAGCAGTAGGGCTGGACCTGTCCGACATGGACCTGCAGGAACAGCTGCTACGCGTGCGCGGCAAGGGCAACAAGACACGCTTGCTGCCGATAGGTCGTACGGCACTGGATTACCTGCAGCAATGGCTGGCCGAACGGCAAGCCGAAGCGGGCTGCAATGCCGTGTTTGTCGGTCGGCACGGCCGCCGTCTCAGTGCGCGGCAAGTGCAAAAACGCCTGGCGGAATGGTCGATCCGTACTGGCATGGACCGCCACGTACACCCGCACATGCTGCGTCACTCATTTGCCAGCCATCTGCTGCAATCCTCGGGCGATTTGCGGGCAGTACAGGAATTGCTGGGCCATGCCAACCTGTCGACAACCCAGATCTACACCGCGCTGGACTTTCAGCATCTGGCCAAGGTGTACGATGCCGCTCATCCACGGGCCAGGAAAAAGGATACTGAATAGAAAAACCCGGCAAAGCCGGGTTTTTCCAATGCAGAGCCTGTCAGTGCGGAAGGGGACTTGATCGCCGCAGCGCGCTCACCTTCTGCTTTAACTGCGTGCAGGCACGGCAGCCAGTACCGCCTTGAGCAATTGCCAGGCCTTGCCGACCGACTCCACTTCCACCCGCTCACCCGGTGCATGTGCACCGCGAATGGTCGGACCGAACGACACCATGTCCATCTCCGGATACTTGGCCCCGATAATGCCGCACTCCAGACCGGCATGAATCACCTGCACGCCGGATTCGCCACCGAATTCTTGCTGATAAACCTGCTCGAACAAGGCCAGCAACGGGGACTGCGGGTTTGGTGCCCAGCCCGGATAGCCACCTTCCATTTCCACGGCAAAGCCAGCCAGCCCAAACAGGCTTTCCACTTCACGCGCCAGCATCCAGGTGCCGGAATCCAGCAAGGAGCGCACCATCAGGTTGGCAAATACCTTGCCCTGCTCCACCCGTACCACACCGAGATTGTTCGAGGTTTCCACCACGCCGCTGACACGCTGACTCATGCGCTTCACGCCATGCGGCGCGGCATGCAAGGCGGCCAGAATGGCGGCCTGGTCAGCAGATTCCAGTACGCTGTCCGCATGCGAGGCTTCAGACAGCACGCTCACACCCTCGTCTACCCCCGCCAGTTCAAAGCGCAGCAGAGACTGGAAAGCATCCAGCCTGGCGGCGATGCGGGCAGCATCCTGCTCCGGATAGGCAACCGTTGCCGTCGCTTCACGGGCCAGTGCATTGCGGGCGGTACCACCACTGAAGGAGGCCAGTTGCAGGTCGGTTTCGGCTTCCAGTTCGCGCAGCAAGCGCACCAGCAGCTTGATGGCATTACCGCGGCCCAGATGAATGTCGGCACCCGAGTGGCCACCTTTCAGGCCCTTGATGTGCAGCTGGACAACCTGATAACCGGCAGACAGTGGACGACTGGCATACGCGCGCGTGACATTGACATCAACACCGCCGGCACAGCCCATATAGAACTCGCCCCATTCTTCGGTATCGATATTGATCATCATGCCGCCCTGCAGCAAGCCTGGCTCCAGCCCCAGCGCCCCGCCCATGCCCGCTTCTTCATCCAGCGTCATCAGCACTTCGACCGGACCATGCACCAGATCGTCACTGGCCAGCACGGCCAGACCCATGGCCACACCAATGCCGTTATCGGCACCCAGAGTGGTGTTTTCTGCCACCAGCCAGCCATCTTTCAGCACCGGGCGGATCGGGTCTTTGAAAAAGTCGTGCTCGGTACCGGCATTGGCCTGGCACACCATATCCAGATGGCCTTGCAGTACCACGCCCACACGGTTTTCCATGCCGGGCGTGGCAGGCTTGCGCACGATCAGGTTACCGGCAGCATCCACAACACTGGTCAGACCACGCAATTCGGCCCAACCTTTCAGGTAATCACGCAACGCTTGCTCATGCTTGGATGGACGGGGAATTTCGCACAAGGTCTGGAAATGTTCCCATACTTCCGGCGGCTGCAGCTTGGCAATGTCGACCACAATGTTTCCTTATGACTATGCAGGGTGATGGGCATATTTTCATGGCATCACCCATGGATCAGGGCATGGTCTGTCACGGGCAGACCACTTTTGTACACAATCGACTTTATCATGCACAAGCGTGCTGGTCATGTGGCAGTGCGCAACAATCTGCAACGGCAGCCCGTCGTTTAAAGCAATACAGCGCGACTTGCAATACCACTTGCAAGCCGCGCTGCGACAATGAAAACCGGTCAGGCCAGGCAGACTGAGGGCATTGGCGTGGTCGCGCGATCCACCTTGGCATTGCGCATGTAGTGATCCAGCAGCAAGCGCATGAACTGGTGGCTCCTGCAGATGGCATTTTGCAATGCGGTGACCGTGTGCTGGTCCGGATGCAGGCCAACCAGCGCCACGATGATCTCCAGCGCTTCCCACGGGTGGGCATCGTCATACTTGGCATGCAGCTTAAGCCACTTCATGGCCTTGGCACGCACCGATTCATCAAACAGCTGGGCATAGCGGTCTTCCGAGCATACGCGGGCGGACCACTCGCCGGTGGCACCTTCAATGGCATAGTTGGTGGCTGCCATGGCAACCGCCAGCGATTCCCGGTCACACACCTGCCAGCACCACTGGCTCAGGCTCAAGGTTTCCAGTGCCTGATGACCGCTGAGCATGGCCGGAATATCCACGCCGGATGCGGTGGCCCAGTTATACCAGTGGTCTGCATGGTTCTGTTCCACACGGATATTGCGGATCAGATAGCGCCGTGCCATGTCCTGACCCGGATGCTGACCGTAACGGATTTTCAGCAGGTTCATCGCCATGTACTGCGGAAACTGCTCGATCACCGGCCAGCCGCCGGACAGGAATGCCTTGTGGGTGGCATGGTCCAGCCTGGCCTCTTTCATGCAGGTAAACAGTTCGTGGTCCACCACCAGGCTTTTGTAGCGGTCGCAGTGGTAAACCATTTCCTGTGTCCACTCCGGATAGCTGGTGACATCCATCAAGGGACCCGTCCGGACAAATTGATGCTGGTCTAGCATGTTTTCACTCTTCCTCAAAATGTGCCTGCCTCACTCCTGCCCCGGCAAGCGATAAGCCGTCACTGCCGGCTTGCCAAAAGGCGGGGAGATGAAAGGCGCTGGCTCGCCAATGTAGTAGCCCTGGGCATAGTCCACACCGATTTCTTGCAATGCCTGCATGATTTCGGGAGCGCTGACAAACTCTGCAATGGTTTTCTTGCCTGTCACATGCCCGATGCGATTGATCATTTCCACCATTGCACGGTCTACCGAGTCCTCCACCATGTCCTTGACAAAGCTGCCGTCAATTTTCAGGTAATCCACTTGCAGATGCTTAAGATAGGCAAAGGAAGACATCCCGGCGCCAAAATCATCCAGCGAGAAATGACAGCCCATCTGGCGCAATTCGCTGATGAAGCGGGTGGCCTGCTGCAAATTGGAAATCGCACTGGTTTCGGTAACTTCAAAGCAGACCATCGCCGGGGGAATGGCATAGCTGATGAATTGGCGCCGGATGAAATCCAGGAAGTTGTCATCACACAAGGTGGCACCGGACAGATTGATGGCGCACACAGCGATGGAGTGATCGCCGTGGGCATGCATGTGCCACAGGGTCTCGAAGGTTTGGCGTACCACGATGCGGTCGATATCCGGCATCAAGCCAAAACGTTCGGCTGCCGGGATGAAAGCACCGGGCAGAATGATGGCGTTGGCCTCGTCCCGCAAACGTAGCAAGACCTCGATATGACGCCCGGTCTTTTTGCCATCCGGTCGCAGCGGGACGATTTCCTGGAAGTAGAGACTGAACCGCTCCTCTTCCATCGCGGTCCGCAAACGCTGCACCCAGGCCATTTCTACCGAGCGTACTGCCAGTTCGGTATCTTTCGAACTGTAAAGCTGAATCCGGTTTCGGCCCTTTTCCTTGGCCATGTAACAGGCGATATCCGCTGCCTGCAGGCTTTCAGCCAGGGTGGCACCAGGCTCGCCCAGAAACACCATGCCGATACTGGCACTGATGGAAAACGGGATACCCTCCCAGTGGAACCCGGCCTGCTGCACCGCCCTGCGCAGGCGATCAGCCTTGTCCAGCGCCACGTCGATCCGGCAATCTTCCAGCAGCACACCAAACTCGTCACCACCAAGCCTGGCCAGTACATCCGACAGGCCCAGCTGCTCTTGCAGCACGCGGCATACCTGACGCAGCAATTCGTCTCCTGCAGCGTGTCCGTTGGTATCGTTGACCAGCTTGAACTGGTCCAGATCCACAAACAGCAGGGCATGGGAGGTATCCGTCACCATCAGGCGGCTCAGGGCTCGTGTAACGCGTTGCTCGAACTCGCGCCGGTTATACAGCCCGGTCAGGGCATCATGCGCTGCCTGCCAGCTCAGATGATTGATGTACTGCTGCTCGATGGACTTGTCATGCAACACCAGCACCAGGCCATCTATCTCGCCACGCGAATCATGTATCGGCGCAGCCACCAGGGAAATCATGTGGCTGCTGCCATCCACCCCTTGCAGGCGCAGGCTGGGATAGGTCTGCTTGTTGGCACACTGTGCGCGCAACTGACTGCTGCCCAACTGATCCAGATTGCTGCCCGACAGGTCAATCATGGAAAACACATCTTCAAAATAACGGCCAAGAACCTGCTCACCGCCACCAATCATGTGCAATGCCACCGCATTCAGGTAACGCAGCTTGCCGGACAGATCAATGGTAATCACCGCATCGCCGATGGAATTGAGCGTGGTCTCTGCCCTTTCCTTCTCAGCATTCAGTTCGGCTTCAAAACGGGCGGACTGACGCAGCAGCACCTGCACTTGCCGCACAGTAAGCAGCAACAGTACCAGGCCGACCAGCACATTCACCCACCACAGCAGGGCCGTGGCAAAGCGTGAGCCTTCTCCCAGCACTTCCGAAAACGCGCGTGCCGGGGCCTTGAGTTCTTCGTTGATTTCAACAATGCGGCGGCTCAAGGCCATCAGCTCGTCGTCGCTGATATAGCCATGGTTGAAACCGTCGTGCAGCCGCTCGGCAATGCTGGAGATTTCGATAACATAGCTATCGCCGATTTCCCAGTAATGAATGGCCTGGCTCAGATAACTGACATGGCGGAACCAGCGAAAAGCGGTAATGACATTATCAATGTCACCGGGATGATTGCCCCCTTGCAGCAAGCCAGCCCGTGCGGCGTCCAGATCCGGTACCGAGCGGTCCAGTGCCAGACGTGCCTGCCGGTCACCCAACTGGATGGAGATGGCGCTTTTATAGGCATTAAAGTCCTGCTCGGAACGGCTGCCCGCATAACGGCTGAGATAGTAAATGGCGTCTTTCTGGGCTTTGGACCACAAGCCCTCCCCACCCACATAGGCACGGATGGTGGACAGCACATTCAGGCTGATGATGCTTAGCAATAGCAATGCGCCAACAATCGCCACAAAAGGCGAGACCACCCGGATCAGGCTGCGGTTGCCGTTTGCTTTCATGGCTGACATTCCCTCTCGATGACAGTGGGCTGTGATTATGTTGGCATGCTTCGGCCACCAGTTGCCCGCTGGAATAGCCCAATGGAAAATGCGCCGGCAAGCGGCATCCAGCAAGGCTGGAGAGACTAATCGCACAGCAGGACCGATACTTGCACCACGACCGTGCAAGCAAGCAGCACTCTATTGAATGACAGGACACATCTATTAGTGTTATTTAAATGTGTATCAAGCACTCTGTCAATGCCGCACGCTTTGCTGATAGCATATTTTATCTGAGCCAAGCATGCACATGCGCAATGCGTCTGACTGCCTGAGGGATGATGCGGACTGGGGGGGATGAAAGAGCCCGGCAGACACAGGCCAACCGGGAAACCAAGAAACGGCAGGAGAGGCCTTATGTCGCGACCGCCGCTTCCTCGCCTTGTTCTTGTTGCAAGCGCCACATCTCGGCATAGCGTCCGTTTTGCTCCAGCAACTCGCGATGCGTGCCCCGCTCCAACACCATGCCGTCATCCAGCACAATGATCTGATCGGCATCGACAATGGTGGAGAGCCGATGGGCAATGATCAGCGTGGTACGGTTGGCAGAAATGACGGCCAGTTCATGCTGGATGGCCTTTTCGGTACGCGAATCCAGCGCGCTGGTGGCTTCATCAAAAATGAGAATGGCCGGATTCTTCAGAATGGTACGCGCAATGGCCACCCGCTGCTTTTCACCACCGGACAGTTTCAGGCCGCGCTCCCCCACCTGGGTGTCATAGCCATCGGGCAAGCTCATCACAAAGTCGTGAATATGTGCAGAACGAGCCGCCTCGATGACTTCATCCCGGCTGGCTCCCGGTCGCCCATAAGCGATGTTGTAATAAATGCTGTCATTGAACAGCACCGTGTCCTGCGGCACGATGCCGATATGTGCGCGCAGGCTATCCTGGGTAAAGCTGCGCAGATCCTGCCCATTGATGGAGATGCGCCCCGCAGTCACATCATAAAAACGGAACAGCAGCCGGGCCAGCGTGGACTTGCCTGCCCCGCTCGATCCGACCACCGCCAGCGAACTGCCTGCCGGTATGGCAAAATCCAGCCCGTGCAATATGCTGCGCTTGGCATCATAGCCAAAGTCCACCTGTTCGAAGCAGATGCTGGCATCACGGCAGGCCAGCACCTTGGCCTCAGGCGCATCGTCCACTTCCTGATGGGTGGACAACAGGCCGAACATGCGCTCGATATCCGCCAGCGAATGCTTGATTTCGCGGTAGATGAAGCCGAGGAAGTTCAGCGGTGTGTACAACTGGGTGATAAAGGTAGCCACCAGCACCACGTCGCCCACTGTCATCTGATGCTGCACCACGCTGCGCGCTGCCAACACCATGATCAGGGTGACGCCGCTGGCAATGATGATGCCCTGCCCTGCATTCAGCATGGACAGGGAAACCTGGTTCTTGATGGCAGAAGCTTCCCATGCAGCCAGGTTACGGTCGTAACGCTCGGCTTCATAAGCTTCGTTATTGAAATACTTTACCGTCTCGTAATTGATGAGGGCATCAATGGCCTTGGCATTGGCGCGCGAATCCAGATCATTCATGCTGCGACGGAATACCGTGCGCCATTCGGTCACCACCAGAGTAAAGACGATATAAATGAGGATGGTGCCCAGTGTCACTGCGGCAAATTCCCAGGCATAGCGATGGAACAGGATGAAAGACACCATGCCGATTTCCAGCAAAGTGGGCAGGATGTTGAACACCATGAAATTGAGCAGAAAGCCGATGCCCTTGGTGCCACGTTCGATATCACGGCTCATGCCGCCAGTCTGGCGCTCCAGATGAAAACGCAAAGACAGCCGGAACAGATGCTGGAACACACCGCGTGCCACACTGCGCACCGCACCCTGAATCACACGGGCAAAGATGGCATCGCGCATTTCTCCCAGCACGCTGGAAGTCAGCCGCGCCAGGCCATAACCCAGCAGCGCCATCACCGGCACTGCCAGCAGGCTTGCCGGGACAGATAACTGGTCGACAATGTCCTTCAGGTACAGCGGCACCGTCACTGCCGCCACCTTGGCCAGGATCATGCAAGCGAGCGCCAGCAGCACCCGCCCCTTGAACGCCCACAAATAGGGCAGCAAGGTCTTCAGGGTTTGCAGGTCGTTACGATTCTCGGGCGCCGGGCCACTATGGGTAAAACGCATGAATACATCCTGTCAGGATGACTGGCAGACGCCAGTACAGTGGAAACCAATCTTCAAGACCCGTGGGTCAACAGCACACGCATACAGTCCTGATGTCTAGTGCAGCACGCGCGGTGCCACCAGTGTCATTTCCGGGATGGTGACATCAAAACGCGTACCGTCATCGGCCAGCATCTGGTAACTGCCGCGCATGGCACCATACGGTGTTTTCAGATGGGTGGCGCTACTGTATTCGAATGTCTGACCAGGCTCCAACCGAGGCTGCTCGCCAACCACGCCCATGCCGCGCACTTCCTGTTCCTGGTTATTGGCGTCGCTGATGATCCAGTGCCGACTGATCAGTTGCGCCGGCTCGCTTCCGGTATTGGTCAGGCGGATGCGATAGGCAAAGACGTAAATGTCCGTGGCCATATTGGATTGCTCGGCGACATAGTGCGGCTCGGCCTCCACGTCAATCCGGTAGGTTTTGTCAGCCATCTTCATTTCCTTGTGGTGGGTACTGCATTTTATCGCGCCATGCTCCGGTGGCGCGGTAGAATATGCGCCTGTTTGATGAATCCATCCGTGATTGCAAGGTAGACCATGCGCGACTTCCGTATTGCCCCCAGCCTCCTTTCCGCCGACTTTGCCTGTCTTGGCCAGGAGGTACGCGACGTCATCGCCGCCGGAGCCGACATCATTCATTTTGATGTCATGGACAACCATTATGTCCCTAATCTGACCGTTGGCCCGCTGGTTTGTGAAGCCATCCGTCCGCACACCACCGCGCCGATCGACGTGCACCTGATGGTCAAGCCGGTGGATAGCCTGGTGCCGATGTTTGCCAAGGCCGGTGCCGACATCATCACCTTCCACCCGGAAGCCTCCGAGCACATCGACCGCACCCTGGGCCTGATCAAGGAGTCCGGTTGCAAGGCAGGCCTGGTATTCAACCCGGGCACATCGCTGTCCTATCTGGACCACGTGATGGACAAGATCGACATGGTACTGATCATGTCGGTCAATCCGGGCTTTGGCGGCCAGTCCTTCATTCCGCATGCGCTGGAAAAAGTAGCTGCTGCGCGCCAGCGTATCGACGAGTATACCGCCAAGCACGGTGGTGAAATCTGGCTGGAAGTGGATGGCGGGGTGAAAGTGGACAATATTGCCGCCGTTGCCGCGGCTGGTGCCGACACCTTCGTCGCGGGCTCCGCCATCTACGGCCAAGCGGACTACCAGGCCGTGATTGCCGCCATGCGTGCCGAACTGGCCAAGGTGGCCTGATGCAAGCCGCCATCATCAGCGGTGCCTCACGCGGCCTGGGCCTGGCCTTGACTGCCGACCTGCTGCAGCGCGGCTGCATGGTGGTGGGCCTTGCACGGGAACACAGCCCGGCGCTGCAACAACTGGCCGCGCACCATCCGGAGCACCTGCATTTCCTGCGTGCCGACATGGCGGACAGCGACAGCCTGCACGGCATCATGGCCGAAGCCTTGCAATGCCTGCCGCTGGAGCAGATTACCCAATTGCTGCTGATCAACAATGCAGGCGTGGTCAGCCCCATTGCCAGTGCCGGTTTCTACCCCACAGCCGAAGTATCGCGTGCGCTGGCCATCAACCTGACTGCACCCATCTTGCTGACCGATGCACTCTTGCGACTGACCGACACGCTGGAATGCGAACTGCGCATTGCCTGCATTTCCTCTGGCGCTGCCGTCAAGGCCTACCCGGGCTGGGGCATCTATGGCAGCAGCAAGGCCGGGCTCGATCACTTCTGCCGCCATGTGGCAAGCGAACAGCAAGCCGGTAACGTACGCATTGCCGCCATCTACCCTGGCGTGATTGACACCGACATGCAGGCCAGCATTCGCCAGAGCGACCCGCAGCAGTTCCGCGAACTGGGGCGCTTTACCGCGCTCAAGCGTGATGGCGGCCTGAGCACGCCACAACAGGCGGCCCGCAAGATTGCCGACCACCTGCTCAGCCCCGGTTTCGGCACGGAGACCGTGCTGGATATCCGCCAATTGCCCGACCCAACCGAATAAGCACTAGCAATCCAAGTCATGAACCTGAAACACATCAAAGCCCTTGCCTTCGATCTGGATGGCACCCTGGTTGATTCCATTCCCGACCTGGCCGCTGCCGCCAATGCCATGCGTGAGCATCTGGGCCTGCCCGCCCTCACCGACCTGCGCATTCAGGAGCATGTCGGTGACGGCATTGCCAGCCTGGTCCACCGCGCCATTACCGACGAACGCCATGGCCAGGCCGATACAGCAGTCTGGGAACAGGGCTTCAACTTCTTCGTGCGTTACTATCACGCACACCTGACTGACAACACCACGGTATATCCCGGCGTGCGTGATGGGCTGGGTTTGCTGCGCGCCTTGCAACTGCCGGTGGTGGTAGTCACCAACAAGTCGGAATACCTGGCAGTCCCGCTGCTGGAACAACTGGACCTGCGGGATGCATTCAGCCTGATCATTGGCGGCGACACCCTGGCCGAGAAAAAACCTTCTGCCCTGCCCCTGCAGCATGTTTGCGATGTACTGGGTATCCAGACCAGCGAACTGGCCATGGTGGGTGACTCGGAAAACGACATCCTGTCCGCCCGTGCAGCCGGTGCCACCGCCATTGCCGTCAATTACGGCTATGCCGATGCCAGCCAGTTGCAAGCCGACCTCGTCATCGGCAACCTTGCCGAACTATACGATTTGATGAAAAAATAAAGCTTCCACTTTTCATTCCACATGGATAAAGCCTGCATCATGACTTTCCTGCCCGCACCGGCCAGTTGGCGATGGCAACGCTAAGCCACATTCTGTCCATCCCTTTTGCTTTCAATCCGGTTTCAAGGTAGCGCACGCATGACGCATGAAGAATTCAACCAACTGGCCCAGGCCGGTTACAACCGCATTCCGGTCACCCTGGAATTGTTCGCCGACCTGGACACCCCGCTGTCCGTATATCTGAAGCTGGCCAATCAGCCCTACTCCTATCTGCTGGAGTCGGTAGTGGGTGGCGAGCGTTTCGGTCGCTACTCCTTCATCGGCCTGCCCGCCACCACCCGCCTGCGCGTCAATGAACACAAGGTGCAAGTGGAATATGGCGACAAGGTGATCGAACAATATGAAGGCGACCCGCTGGCCTTCATCGAAAGCTTCCAGCAGCGCTTTTCTGCCCCGCCGGTAGAAGGCCTGCCGCGCTTTACCGGCGGCCTGGTGGGTTACTTCGGCTACGACACCATCCGCTATGTGGAAAAGCGCTTGGCCAACACCCGCAAGCCCGACCCTATCGGCACGCCGGACATTCTCCTGATGGTGTCCGAAGAAATCGCCGTGGTGGACAACCTGTCCGGCAAGCTCTACCTGATTGTCTATGCCGACCCGGCCGTGCCCAATGCACTGGCCAAGGCAGAAAGCCGCCTGGCACAACTGCGTGCCCGCTTGCGTGAGCCGCAGGACATCCCGCTGTCACTGCCCTCGCAAATCAGCAAGGCGGTTTCCGAATATGGTCAGGAAGAATTCAAGCAGGCAGTGGAAAAGTGCAAGCGCTACATTGTGGATGGCGACATCATGCAGGTGGTGCTGGCACAGCGCATGCAAATGCCTTATGCCGACTCGCCACTGACTTTGTACCGGGCACTGCGCAGCTTGAACCCGTCGCCCTACATGTTCTTCTACCATTTCGACGACTTCCATGTCGTAGGCTCTTCACCGGAAATCCTGGTACGCCGCGAACAGGAAACCGTCACCGTGCGCCCGATTGCCGGCACCCGCGTGCGAGGCAAGAACCGCGAAGAAGACGAAGCACTGGCCGAAGAACTGCTGGCCGACCCCAAGGAAATTGCCGAACACGTGATGCTGATGGACCTTGGCCGCAACGATGTGGGCCGTGTTGCCAATACCGGCTCGGTGAACATTACCGACAATATGGTGATCGAACGTTATTCCCACGTGATGCACATTGTTTCCAGCGTGGAAGGCAGCGTCAAACCGGACGTCTCCAACATTGATATCCTGAAAGCCACCTTCCCTGCCGGCACCTTGTCTGGTGCGCCCAAGGTGCGGGCGATGGAAATCATTGACGAATTCGAGCCTACCAAGCGCGGCGTCTATGGCGGTGCCGTCGGCTATCTGGGCTTTAACGGCGACATGGATCTGGCCATTGCCATTCGCACTGCTGTCATCAAGAACAAGATGCTCTATGTTCAATCGGGTGCAGGCATCGTGGCAGACTCAGTGCCGGAATCCGAATGGCAGGAAACGCAAAACAAGGCTCGCGCGGTGATTCGCGCGGCGGAACTGGCACAGGCAGGGCTTGATGCCTGAGCAAGCAATCATGCCTTAAGTAAACAATGCAAACCCCGCTTCGGCGGGGTTTGTCATGTTGCATGCAGTGTTTGCTGCAAGGACTGACGTACCCCTGTTCGCAATAGAAACAGAAAAACGGTCATCATCGGGATGGTTACCATCGGCCACGCCACCAGGCGAAATAGCAAGACATTGAATCCGGAAAACCACGCATCTCCCATCATGAAGAACCATAGAGTAGCCGACACCATGGATACCGTAATTTTATTCAAACAAATAAATAAAATTTCGCTTGCCGAAATATTTTCCAAGCGAGTATACAACATCGTCGAAAAAAACAATCCAGCCGAAAAATAGAACACCAAATCCAAAAACATATACAACATCCACATCACACCTTCCAATTCCAGACATAGCATCAAAATTCTGTAGAAACACCCAATAAGCAAAATAACAATGCCTTTACGAAACCCCAGAACAACACCTGCCAAATAAACAAAGTCATTACTCATATTAAATACAACATTACTCAGAACAATACAGCACACAGCTAAAATTACGCTTATAAGCATCATCAAAACTAACATCAGCAATGCATAATTACGTCGAAAAAACCCAGGAAAAACGACCGAAGAGAATTCCTCCAAAACACCATTTTTTGACAGAAAGAACAAAACATACATCAACAAAAATTGCAAAATTACATAAAGATAAGAATGAACAATATAGTCGCAATGATATTGGAATAGAAAAAACAAATCACTCACCTGATACATGTCATCACTCCAATGTGACAGCAACATCCAGTCATACCGGGCATTGCATGAGATCAATCAATCACTTTGACTATACTGAGCAGATTTTTTAGACATAAGGTTAGACAGGATGCCAATACCCGCTTATGCAAGCATATTCCGTTGATACTTCCAATAATCCAATCGCATGCAGTAGATAAACCCAACCAGCAGTGGCAACGACAAGACTGGCCAACTGAATAGTCTAAACACCAGCACATGAAATATTATATTCCACGAATCCGAAAACAAGATTACGAATACACCTGCAGAGCATACACTAGCCAACAGCTTGTTCACTGCAATAAACCAAAAATCCTCCCAGCCCATATTTTTCAAATCAACATTAAGCGCCCTACGAACCAACATACCACCCAAACCGATAATCAGCATATCCAGAAGCTTTTGAAATAAAGCAATATCCAGTTGCACACCACCAGCTTTGCTCAGACTAAAAATAAAGCCCAGCAACAGAACAAAAAACGTACGCACCGGTGTCAACAACACACCTGCCAGAAAAATGAAATCATTCCTGACAAAGAAAATTCTGTCCTTATAAAAGGAAATTGAAACAAAAGAACTAACCAAAAGCATTAATACAACCAAAATGAAAACATAAGCATCAAAAAATTTAACATTGCGAGAAGGATATAAACTGAAGAAATCGTCCAGAAACACATATCGACCGACTGACCACAATATAATAAAAACAGCAAAATGCATGAAAATAAACGGCAGGTTAGAAAATATCAAATTCGTATAATATAAAACCACTCCCCACAAAGAATAATCAGCAAACATATTCACTTCCACAAACCTCCACATCCCATAAAACCTGGCGTATGAACCAGTGAGACTCCATGAACGAAAAGAGCTTCATCAGATCACAAGCAGATAATGCGCACGTCCAATTACCGCTTGCGACCGCATTGATTGATAAAATTGCAAATTTATCCTCTGTCATGGTGGTAATGAATCAGAAAATTCCTGGAATTTGTCATTCACAAGCAACGCTGACCAGCAAGGCAGTAGCACATTCGGCATCGAAGGGGTGGCAGAAGCGGGTATAATCATCCAGTCAAGCTCGTACGCCATCACGTGCCACTCCTTATCCGACACAGCGAGACTGAGACTGACCGACCATCAAAGAGAAGATCCGTTTACATGACCCGCCCGTCCCGCACACTACAAACCCTGACCCTGATCTACGCTCTGGCGACCTCTTTGCATGCCATGGCGAACAGTAATGATGAATTGGTTGCCGCCCGCGACGCCTACCGCAGCAACAATCTGGGCAAGCTCACTGCCATTGCCGGCGAGCTACCCGCGAGTTACATCCTGAAAGACTATCCGTCCTACTGGCTTACCCTGAAGGCACTGGACCGGGACAATGACAACCAGGTAATCGGCTTTCTGAACAGCGTGCGTGAAGGCTGGATGCCGGAGAAAATCCGCAATGAATGGCTGAAGAAACTGGGCAAGCGGGAAGACTGGGACGGCTTTGCCGCTGAATGGAAAAAGCTGCCTGCGGAAGGCCGGGATGAGGAGTCCACCTGCTATGGCCAGCTGCTGGAGCTGCGCCAAGGCAGAAAGCCGGACGATCTGGACCGTTTTCTTGACATGCGCGCCGCACCGGATGGCTGCAATCAGCTTATTACCGCAGCAGCCGCCAAGGGCTGGCTGACACAGGACTGGCTGTGGCGGCGGGTGCGTCTGTTACTGGCCGGCAATTTTGTCTCGCAAGCCAGACAACTGGCCGATGCCACCAATCTGCCGCTGAGCAATGCGACGCTGAGCAATCCGGCCACGGCCAGTGCCGACACCCCTGGCGGACAGGAAGCGATGGTATTTGGCATCGTCAGCAAGGCCCGCAGCGACCTGGGCGGTGCAGCCAGTCGCCTGGCTGCCGTGGAAAGTTCGCTCAGCAAGGACCGCAGTGCCTTTGCCTGGGGTCAGCTCGCGCTGTTGTCAGCACGCAAACAGGCCATGGGTCAGGCTTTGCAGTGGTATGCCAAAGCCGACCCGCAGCAATTGACTGCCGATCAATGGGAATGGTGGGCACGTGCAGCCCTGCGCGGCGAGCAATGGGCCGTGCTGGAGCAGATTACCCGCAACATGCCGACCAACGTAGCCAGCAAGCCGGCTTGGCAGTACTGGCGCGCCCGCAGCCTGAAACAACTGGGCCGTGGCAGCGAGGCTCCGGCGCTGTTTGCCAAAGCCAGCATCGGCCACCATTACTACGCCTTACTGTCGCTGGAGGAGCTGGGCAATACCCTGTCCACCCCAGCCAGCAAGACTGTCCCCGGCAATGCCGATATTGCAGCCATGCGCGCCATCCCGGCCATTCAGCGTGCTCTTGCCTTGCTGGACATCAGCAATAACGAAGGACGTGCCGAATTGCGCAGTGACGCACAGCGTGAATGGCGCTGGGCCATGCGTGGTCGCAACGACATGGAACTGCTGGCTGCGGCGGAAATCGCCCGTCGCGCAGCCTTCTACGACATGGCCATCTACAGCGCCGAACGCACCAGGGAAGACCACGACTACTCCTTGCGCTATCTCACCCCGTATCGTGACATCACCCAGCGCTATGCACGCCAGCTGGATGTGGACGACGCCTGGGTTTACGGCCTGATCCGCCAGGAAAGCCGCTTTATTGTGGTGGCACGCTCCGGTGTGGGTGCCTCCGGCCTGATGCAGCTGATGCCAGCCACCGCCAAATGGGTGGCAAAAAAAATGGGCCTGGGCAACTTCTCGGTGAATGACATCGAAACCAATGTGCAGCTGGGCACCTGGTATTTGCGCTATGTGCGGGACAATCTGTCCGGCAATGAAGTCATGGCCACTGCTGCCTACAATGCCGGCCCGGCACGCGCCCGCGCCTGGCAGGACAGCCGCCCGCTGGATGGCACCATCTATGCAGAAACCATTCCATTCAGCGAAACCCGCGACTATGTTCAAAAGGTGATGGCCAATGCAGCCTACTATGCCAGCACCTTCGGTCATGACAATATCTCGCTCAAAGCCCGCATGGGTACCATCCCGGCTCGTTAAACCAAAGCAGAAACAGGAGAAAACAATGCATGCGCAGCGCATTTGCCTGATTGGCGGCAGTGGTTTCATTGGCAGCTACATTGCCGAGCGACTGGCAGAACAAGAAGTGTCGCTCACCATTGCCACCCGCAATCGCGATCGTCACAAGTCCTCGCTGATTGTCTTGCCCAAGACCGAACTGGTATCCACCAATGTGCATCACCCGCTGGCCTTGCAGGAGCTGCTGGCCGGCCACGATGCAGTGATCAGCATGGTCGGCATTCTGCATGGCTCGCGCAAACAGTTCGAAACCGCACATGTGGACTTGCTGGACAAGATCATTGCTGCCTGCCACAAGCAAGGCGTACGGCGCATCATCCACATCAGCGCGCTGGGTGCTGATCCGCATGGTCCCAGCGACTACCAGCAAACGAAGGGCATTGCCGAACAGCATTTGCGTGATAGCGGGCTGGAGTGGACCATCCTGCGCCCATCGGTGGTATTTGGCCGTGGCGACAGCTTCCTTACCCTGTTTGCCGGCCTGCTGGACAAGCTGCCGCTGCTACCGCTGGCCGGTGCCGGCACCCGCTTTGCGCCGATCTGGGCGGATGACCTGGCGCGCGCAGTCGTCGCCTGCCTGCAGCAGCCACACACCATAGGTCAAAGCCTGGATCTGACAGGCCCGGCCAGCTACACCCTGGCCGAACTGGTCGCTTATGTCGGCCGCCTGCGCGGCACGGTGCGTCCCGTCATCCCGCTGCCCGATACCCTTGCCATGCTGCAGGCCGGGCTGATGGAAATGCTGCCCGGCCCTACCCTGATGAGCCGTGATAATGTCCGCTCGCTGGGTGTCGACAATGTCAGCCCGCACCCCTTCCCCAGCGCAGTACTGGGCTTCAGCCCCACGCCGCTGGAAGTGGTGGCACCGCAATATCTGGGTCAGGACGAATTCAATCTCGTTTTGTCGGCGTATCGCCGGGAAGCCGCACGCTGATGCAGATTTACATGGTTGGCGGCGCGGTGCGCGACCGTTTGCTGGGACTGCCGGTAAAGGACCGTGACTGGGTGGTGGTAGGGGCCAGCGTGGAAGCCATGCTCAAACAGGGCTACAAACCGGTGGGCAAGGACTTCCCAGTTTTCCTGCATCCGCGCAGTCACGAAGAATACGCACTGGCACGCACCGAGCGCAAAACTGGCAAGGGCTATCACGGCTTTGCCTTTCATGCCGATGAAAGCGTGACGCTGGAGCAGGACCTGGCGCGGCGCGACCTCACCATCAATGCCATTGCCGAAGACGAGCAAGGTCAGCTGATTGACCCGTATCACGGCCAGCAGGACCTTAAGGCCGGCCTGTTGCGTCATGTCAGCCCGGCCTTTGCCGAAGACCCGGTGCGTATTTTGCGCCTGGCCCGCTTTGCCGCCCGTTTCGGCTTTGCCGTGGCGGATGAAACCCTGCTGCTGATGCGCCATATGGTGGCAGCCGGTGAGGTCGATGCGCTGGTGGCCGAACGGGTGTGGCAGGAAATGGCCAAGGCACTGATGGAAGATAAACCATCGCGCTTTTTTCTGGTGTTGCGCGAGTGCGGTGCCCTGCAACGCATCCTGCCGGAAATCGATGCTTTGTTCGGCGTGCCGCAGCGGGCAGACTACCACCCGGAAATCGACACCGGCGATCATGTGATGCGTGTCATCGACATGGCAGCCAGCATGCAGCAGCCACTGGCGGTACGGTTTGCCGCCCTGACCCACGACCTGGGCAAGGCGCTGACACCGGCCGATGTGCTGCCGCGCCATATCGGTCATGAACAGCGTGGTGAAAAACCCTTGCTGGCACTGTGCGAACGGCTGCGAGTACCGGCGGAATGCCGTGATCTGGCGCGCATCACCGTGCTCAATCACACCAAGATTCACTGCACGGCTGAAATGAAGCCCGCCACCATCTTGCGCCTGTTCAAGGACTGCGACGCGCTACGCCGACCTGAACGTTTCCGCCAGATGCTGTGTGCCGTACTGGCAGACGCCCGTGGACGACTGCATTTTGAGCACTGCGCTTATCCGCAAGTGGAGTGGATGAAGCATTTGCTGCAAGCCGCACTGGAAGTGGACGCCGGAGCCATAGCCCGCAGTTGTGACGACCCGCGCCAGATACCAGCCATGGTAGAGAAGGCGCGTATTGCCGCCATCACCCAAGCACGCCAGGACTTGCCAGCAGCGACAGCCCGATGATGCCGATGTGCTAAACTGTGCACCTTCCCAGCACCTTCCCAGCCCAGGAGAACCCATATGAAATCATTGCTCAGCCTGATTCTGCTGGCATTGAGCGCCAGTGCACTGGCCAACTCTGCCTGTGACAAACCCAAGAACGATTTTGACGGCCTGTACTGTCTGAACAAGGTGTACAGCCAGGCAGACAAGGACCTGAACGAAAGTTATGGGGAATTGGCCAAGCAACTGGATGCGGATGGCAAGAAGCTGCTGAAGGCCGGACAGCTGAACTGGATTCGCCAGCGCAATGCCGACTGTAGCTACAGCGATTCGCGTGGCTTCTTTGTCAATCTGGATTGCGCCACACGCACCACCATTGATCGCCTGCAGTTCATCAATGATCGCAAGCGCGAGTGCAAGAGCGCCGGCTGCATGAACAGCAAGTTGCAATAAGCCTGTGCCGCTCCACACCAGCCCTGCTGCCCTGGCGCATCAGGGCTTTTTGTTTGCCTCTGCCAGCGGACAACGCAAGGCACCGGCTGCAATGGCACGCGCCATACGGCTAGCCACAAGGGGCGATGCCAGGCGGATTTCTTCCTGTGGATTCACAATCACACCGTGTTCAATCAGGACGGCGGGCTGGCTGGCGGTCTTGAGCACCACCAGGTCATCAAACCAGTAAATGCCCAAAGCGGCATCGGCCAGCGGGCGATTCTCACCGGCAATCGGCTCGGCGTGATGCAAGGTGGGTCGCTCACCCGCCTCTTGCAAGGACAAGGCAATCTGGCGGGCACAGGCCAGGCTTGCTTCAGCAAACGGGTTCTTGCGTGACACAAACAGGGAATAGCCCTGAAAACGCCCTGCTTCCGGCAAATACTGCGGCTGGACCGAATCGTGGTGTACCGAAAGCAATAATTGCCGTCCTTGCGCCAGCTGGGTGCGTTCGGTCAATTGCCTGATATTGCCCTGCTCGCCGATCACCGCCACATCCACACCTTGCTCACGCAGCATGCCGGCCAGCAGCAAACCGGCGCGCCGGTTGAAGCTGAACTCGGTCTGACCACTGGCGCTGCGCGCACCCGGTGCCTGCAGGGAATGGCCGATATCCACCGCCACCGATTGCAGCGCGGCAGCCGTGGCCGGCACAGCGAGTGCAGCACCCAGACAGATGGCAAGCCAGGATTTCAGCATGGTTTTACCGCTTCTTGCTGTCTTACCCGCTCGAACAGGCAGACAGTCGCCGCCATCGCCACGTTCAAGGATTCGGCATGCCCCGGCATCGGAATACGAACCCGGGCATCGGCCAAGGCCAGCAAGGCCGGGCTGACACCCGCACCTTCATTGCCGAATACCAGCGCCACCGGGCCGGTCAGATCCTGGCTATACAGCGAGCAGCTCCCTTCCAGATAAGTCACCAGCTTGCGGCCGGAAAATTGTGTCAGCGACGCTGCCAGATCCACCTGTTCGTGAATGTGCAGCACAAAATGGGCACCCATGCCGGCACGTAACACCTTGGGCGAGTAAACGTCGACACAGCCCTTGGACAACAGCACCTCACGCACGCCGGAGGCGGCAGCACAACGCAGGATGGTGCCCAGATTGCCCGGGTCCTGGATGTCCTCCAGCACCACGCGCGCGGCATCCGGCGCAGGCTGGGGCGGACACGGACGCTGGCACAGTGCCAGCAGTTCGGGCGGGCTGGCCAGTGCACTCACTTTGGCCATGATGCTTTCAGGCAGCATGATGACGGTGACAGCGGCAGGCATATGGGTAAGCAAGGCTTGTACTTCGGGGTGGGCACTGGCTGTTTCATTCAGGTACAGGCGCTGCGGTGGCTGCCCTGCATCCAGCGCCGCCGCAGTCAGATGGATGCCTTCGAGCACCATCACACCCTGCTTGCGCCGCTCCCGGCTGTTTTGCACCAGCCGGGTCAGCTGCTTGATTTCGTCGTTATGGGGCGAGCTTATGGTTTTAACGGTGTACAACATGCATCAATGGTGCGGCGTCAGCCGGGCCACCAGTTCCTTGAAGCGGTGGTAGCTGGTGTCGTCAATCACGCGTCCGCTGCGGCCATTGTCCACATAGAACACCCCGACCAGACGATGGCCAAGGTACAGACTCATGATGGCGAATTCGCTATCACCGATATGATCGAAAAAGTCATCCTGGTATTTGCGTACCAGTTGATTACGCACACTCTCCGGTGCGTGGAAGCTTTGTGCCTTGCTGGTGAGCAAGGTAAAGAAGGTGCCCGGCTCCAGCTCTACCGCCAGCTTGCGCAGGGCATGGCCCTCAGCCAGACCCACCTGGTATTTGAGGCGCAGGCTGTGGCTGTCGTGGTCGTAGCGGTAGTACAGCACGCGTTCGAACTTGAGGTCGTTCGACAGATGCCGGATCGATTCGCGGATGCCTTGCTCCAGCTGGTCCGGGCTGGTCAGCGCCACTGCCTTCTTCATTTCAGGCCGCTTGTATTCGCCTTCGATGAACAGCAAGGCCCGCGCCGGGTAGGTATACGCCGGTGCCCGCGGTTGACGCGCAACCGTCAGGCAGGCCTGGACCACCCCCAGATAGACCTGCTGCTGGCTGATACCGATCAGCTTGCCCACCACGTCCAGACCCACATTCCACGGCCCGCGCCACCAGCCCTGCTCCAGGGTATTGGCCGTGGCCACCGCCAGCTTGAGCAATTGCTTGCGCTTGCTTGGCGCACCACCGCCCAGCAAGGTCAGCAGGCCGACAGGCAGCGGGACGGCACGCACAAACTGCTCCAGCAACTTGGAATAGTCTGTCTCGAAATGGTCGGCCACTTCTTGCAGCAAGGGCTTGTCCGGCAACTGGTTGCGGTAAATCAGGTACAGACAGGCAGGCAGGTTGTAGATCAGCGCAGCGACAAAGCAGTCTTCCACCTTGTGCTCGCCGGAAATGGACAGCCATTCCTTGATGATGAGCGCTGCCACCCGGCTACGGCCCAGCCAGTCTTCCACCGCCTCCACCACTTCGGCATCCAGCTTGTCCGGAATGATGTGCATGGCGGTGAGTTTGCCAAAACGCCCCACCACCGCCTCCAGCCCCATCAACATCAGGGTCTGCTCGACAGAAGGAATGGATTCATTGCGCTGCAAGGCACGCGAACCGCCCACCACCCGCAGCAGATCAAACAGCAGCAGCGGGTCGGACAGGCACAGATTGGCCAGATCAGTAAAACTGATCAGATCGTTGTTACGGGCGCAGGCGTCCCTGACACCTTCCAGCGTGCCAGGCAGAATCGGCCAGCGTCGTTCGGAGATGGACTGAAACCAGTTAGCGAGATCCATGAGGGTGGCACCAGATCAGCAATTCTTTCTGCAGCGGTCCGCCAAGCGGAATCCGGCTATCAGGTTGGACATCGGGAACCGTGAAGGTATTGCTCACCAGCACGCTGGCGGGCGCACCTTCGGTCAGGAATTTTTGCCAAACACGCGGCATGGGTGCAGGAGACAAAAAGGCATAGACCACATCGTGCCTCCCCCAGTGCTCCTTCCAGAAACTGCGGCAGCCGAACTCAAGCCTGGCCGGACGACGGGCAAGATGCCAGCGCAACCACGCCATCAACCAGCTGCCCCAGGCATTTTCCAGTGCCAGGATGTGCAGATCGGGGCGCAGCGCCGCCAGTTGCATGGCCAGGCGGCCATCTCCACAACCGGCCTCCAGCACCCGGGCATCCTGCGGCAGATAAGCAGCCAGCTTTTCTGCAACCTCGTGGGCTGAGCGATACAGCGGTACCCGTTCTGTAAGGGCGTTGCGTCCCAGCGCCAGGGTCAACAGCAGGCCGGACAGATAAACCCAGGCAGGCAAACCCAGTTGCTGCAACAAAACCACCGCAGGCACAAACAGGCCATGCGCAAACTTCTGCCAGCCCGGCAAGCGCCAGACATAAGCCAGCAACACGGCAAACATCGCCTGTAAGATGGCCCAGGCCTGCGGCTGTACCGCCGGTGCGACAAAGAACCAGGCCAGCAAAGCCGCCAGCAATTGCAGCAGCACATGGCGCAACAAGCCCAGGCGCATGCGGACTTATTCTGCCTTGGCCGGGGCGGCTTCCGCCGGGCCGATCGGACCGATGGGTTCCTGATTCAGCGGCGGCTTGACCCCGTCGTTCTGGATGGCCTGCTCGGCATCCTTGTTGAGCACCACAATGGTGATGCGCCGGTTTTCCGGGCTGAAGACATTGCTCTTGATCAGCGGATTGGCCGCAGCCACACCCACTACGCGCATTACCTTGTCGTCCTGCAGGCCACCGGCCACCAGCTCACGCCGCGCGGTATTGGCACGATCAGCCGACAACTCCCAGTTGCTGTAACCATTCTGTCCATTGCCAAAAGGCGTGGCGTCGGTATGGCCGGAAATGCTGATGCGGTTGGGAAGCTGGTTCAGCTGCTGGGCCAGTTGCTGCAGTAGTACACGGGTATGCGGCAACATGCGCGAACTGCCCGAATCAAACATCGGACGGTTCTGCTCGTCGACAATCTGGATTTTCAACCCTTCCGGCGTCATTTCCAGCTTCATCTGGTTCTTGTAGTCCTTCAGTACCTGGCTTTGTTCGACACTGGACTGGATTTTCTGCTGCAGATTATCCAGCGCCTGCTTTTCCAGTACCTTGCGCTCCTGCTCCTTGCTGCTCTTGTTGACCTGACCGGCCTTCTTGGTCAGGTCGTTACCACCGCCCTTCACCACCGAGGTGGCATCACCGGCACCATCGCCACCGGACATGGCCACTTTCAAGGGCGTCTTGAAGTATTCGGCAATACCATTGAGCGTGCCTTGCGAAGCAGAACCAAGCAGCCACATCAGCAGGAAGAACGCCATCATCGCCGTCACGAAGTCGGCATAGGCAATCTTCCAGGCACCGCCATGATGGCCGTGCCCGCCTTTTTTGATGCGTTTGACAATAATGGGGCGTTGCGATTCGTCAGCCATGATCCAACCCTGTTTCGCTTATTTTTTGGCCTGCTTGACGTGGTCTTCCAGTTCCTTGAAGGAAGGACGATCGGTCGAAGTCAGCACCTTGCGGCCAAATTCCACGGCAACCTGAGGCGCGTAGCCATTCAGACTAGCCAGCAAAGTTACCTTGATGGTCTGATAGACACGGGTGCCGTCGCCCAGCTTGTGCTCCAGAATGGTGGCCAACGGACCGACAAAGCCATAGGCCAGCAAAATACCGAGAAAGGTACCCACCAGTGCGTGAGCAATCAGCATCCCCAGCTCAGACGGCGGCGCACCTACCGATTCCATGGTATGTACCACGCCCATCACCGCAGCCACGATACCGAAGGCTGGCAGACCGTCAGCCAGGCCCTTCACTGCATTGACCGGGACTTCTCCCTCATGGTGGTGGGTCTCAATCTCCACATCCATCAGGTTCTCGATCTCAAACGCATTCAGGTTACCGCCCACCATCAGGCGCAAGTAGTCACAAATAAACTCGACCACATGGTGATCATGCAGTACTGCCGGGTATTTGGAGAACACCGGGCTGGCTTCCGGATTTTCCACATCAGCCTCAACCGACATCAGGCCTTCCTTGCGCACCTTGGACAGGATTTCAAACAGCAAGGTGAACAGCTCCATGTAGAAGGCCTTGTTGTAGGGCGAGCCTTTGAACACGGTGGGTAGTGCCTTGGTAGTAGCCTTCAGCGGTGCACCACCATTAGCGACCACAAACGCACCAATGGCTGCACCAGCAATCATGACCACTTCCAGAGGCTGCATCAGCGCCCCCAGATGCCCCCCCGCTGCGACAAAGCCCCCCAGCACAGAGCCAAGGATGATGAGATAGCCGATTCCGACAAACATTGGTTTGATCCTGTAATTGTGATTATCGCGATTCGATTTTTCCGTCACGTGCTGTCCGACTCAGGCATCCCCGCCACTACCGGCACAGACATCAGGCCCGTGAGCCTGCTTTCCTTGTCAGCCACACCAGCAGCCAAGCACCTGACAAGGCCATGACAGCACGAATAATAGCATGGCATGCCTTGCTTGCAGCGCGCCCGTCTTTATCTTTTGTAGCGCTGATTATGCCTCGCTGCCATCTTGCCATGCCTGCTGCAAATAAAAATGCAGGCTACCCGTGGGTAGCCTGCATGAGGATGGAACACTGCCGGCGGATCAGACCAGCCCGCGTTCCTTCAGTTGCTGTTCGAACTCCACCATGCACTTGGCGGCGGTCTCCAGCATCTGGTCGATTTCTTCCTTGCTGATCACCAGCGGGGGGGCGGACACAATATGGTCGCCGCAGGCACGCATGATCAGGTTGTTCTTGAAGAAGATATCGCGGCACATGGTGCCGATTTCACCAAAGTTGGGGAACAGCTCGCGCGTGGCCTTGTTCTTGACCAGGGTAAACGCCTGAATCAGGCCCACACCGCGCACATCATCCACATGCTCAAACTGGCCGAACACTTCGCGCCAGCGTTTTTGCATGTAAGGACCAGTGTCGTTCTTGACGCGATCGACAATGCCTTCGTCACGCAGCGCCTTGACGTTGGCGTGTGCCACAGCAGCAGCCACCGGGTGACCGGAGTAGGTAAAGCCGTGGTTGAAGTCACCGCCTTCGGCCAGCGTGGTGGCCACTTTTTCATTGACGAATACCGCGCCAATCGGCTGATAGCCGGAGGACAGACCCTTGGCGGTGGTAAAGATGTCCGGCTTGAAGCCGAATACCTGCTGACCGAACCATTCACCGGTACGGCCAAAGCCACAGATGACTTCATCAGCCACCAGCAGGATGTCGTACTTCTGGCAGATACGCTGGATTTCCGGCCAGTAGGTGGACGGCGGCACAATCACGCCACCCGCGCCCTGGATAGGCTCACCCACGAAAGCGGCTACCTTGTCGGCACCCACTTCCAGAATCTTGTCTTCTACCCACTTGGCGGCGGCCAGGCCGAATTCTTCCGGCGTCATGTCCTTGCCATGTTTGTACCACCACGGCTGTTCAACATGCACGATGCCCGGAATCGGCAAATCGCCCTGCTCGTGCATGTACGTCATGCCACCCAGGCTGGCACCACCGATGGTGGAACCGTGATAGCCGTTCCAGCGGCCGATCAGGGTTTTCTTGTCCTTCTTGCCCTTTACATCCCAGTAGCGGCGCACCATGCGAATCATGGTATCGACGGACTCAGAGCCGGAGTTGGTGTAGAAAACGTGCTTGAAACCTTCCGGTGCCACTTCGGACAACAGGTGGGACAGCTCCACCACCGCCGGATGCGTGGTCTTGAAGAAGGTATTGTAGTAAGCCAGCTGTTCCATCTGCTGCTTGGCTACTTCCGGCAGATCCTTGCGGCCATAACCGATATTGACACACCACAGGCCCGCCATGCCGTCGAGAATCTTGTTCCCTTCGGAGTCGTACAGGAAGATACCCTCTGCCTTGGTGATGACACGTGCACCCTGCTGGTTCAGCGAGTTGGTGTCAGTAAACGGGTGCAGATGGTGTGCTGCATCCAGTTCGCGCCATTCGGTCGTAGTACGTTGGTTCTGCATAAAAGCTTCCTCTCTACTATCTCTCCAGCCCTCTGGGGGCTTATTGTTGGGCTGACCGGAATCGGCCAGCCTCAGGCTGCAACATGACTTTTTCCACGCCAAACCCGGCTTTACGGGCTGCGGAATCATCTAGTCCGTTGCAACTGCCACTACCCTGACATCCGGTGTTCCGGATGCCGGCTGCCGGCCAGCGATGACCGGCAGCACTCACCTGAAGCTTCTTCTTATACGTGCAACAGCAGGAACTTGCGCTCCCACGGGCTGATGACGCGGAAGTATTCGGAGAATTCCTTCTCCTTCATGCCCAGGTACATCTTCACAAAGTGCGGGCCCATCACTTCCGGGATATCCGGGCAGGCGGCCAGACGCTTGAGCGACTCTTCAGCACCATGCGGGAACTGGAAAGGCAACTCGTAAGCATCGGTGGACATCGGCTCGCGCGGCTTGATCTTGTTGACAATGCCCAGATAGCCGCAGGCCAGGGTGGCCGCCATGGCAATGTACGGGTTCACGTCCACGCCAGGCACACGGTTTTCCACGCGACGGGCGGCCGGCGAAGAATGCGGTACACGCAGGCCGACGGTACGGTTGTCGTAGCCCCACTCCACATTGGTCGGTGCCGCGGTGTACGGACTCAGACGGCGGAAGGAGTTCACGTACGGTGCGAAGAACGGCATTACTTCCGGAATGTAGTGCTGCATGCCGCCGATGAAGTGGAAGAAGATGTCGGACGGACTGCCATCTTCATTGGTGAACACGTTCTTGCCGGTGTTCTTGTCGATCAGGCTCTGGTGCATGTGCATGGCGGAGCCGGGTTCGTTTTCCATCGGCTTGGCCATGAAGGTGGCGTACATATTGTGGCGGAATGCCGCTTCGCGCACGGTACGCTTGAACAGGAATACCTGGTCGGCCAGATCCAGCGGATTGCCATGCAGGAAGTTGATTTCCATCTGGGCGGTGCCGATTTCATGAATCAGCGTATCCACTTCCAGATTCTGCGCATGGCAGTAGTCGTAGATGTCTTCAAACAGCGGGTCGAATTCGTTCACCGCGTCGATGGAGTAGGAACGGCGGCCGAATTCGGCACGACCGGTACGGCCGATCGGGGCGGACAGCGGAATGTCCGGATCCGGGTTCGGCGACATCAGGTAGAACTCCATTTCCGGTGCCAGTACCGGTTCGAAGCCCAGCTCGTCAAACAGGCCCAGTACGCGCTTGAGCACGCTACGCGGTGCCACGTCCACCAGCGAGCCATCGGCGCGGTAGCAGTCGTAAATCAGCTGTGCGGTCGGGTCCACAGCCCAGGGCACGAAGCGCAGGGAGTTCGGATCCGGTGTCAGCACCATGTCCGGGTCAGTCAGGTCCAGCATGCTGTCGTCCGGATAGTCGCCGGTCACAGTCTGGATCAGCACCGCTTCCGGAAGACGCATTTCCGGGTCGGAGACGAATTTGTCTTTGGGAACAATCTTGCCGCGTGCCACACCGGTCATGTCCGGGACAATGCACTCGACTTCCGTGATGCGATGTTCTCGCAGCCAATCATTGATTTGATTCATGTTTTCCTCTACTTCCATAGTGGCCGGTAAACCGGCTCTGGATGACGTGCGTCTCAGCCCTGGCGGCTGGCACGACGCGCGCGGCAAGCGTCACCGAACGCGTTGAAAATGGCCATGGACACCGGGTTTTCCCAGTACTTCCATTCCGGATGCCACTGCGCGCCGTAGGCAAAGCCTTTGGCATCCCTGACCCGGTATGCTTCCACCAGCCCGTCATCCGCCACGCCTTCCGCAATCAGGCGGTCGGCCAGAAGTTTGATACCTTGCTGGTGCAGCGAGTTCACCTTGACTTCATCCTGCCCCAGCCAGCTCTTGAGCAAGCTGTCCGGTTGCAGGTGCAAGACATGTGCCAGACCATACATCTCATCCAGATTCTGAGTATCCGGCTCGCGATGATCGCGGAAGCCTGGCTCTTCCTGTACGTGCTGGAATAGTTCGCCGCCCAGTGCAACATTGATTTCCTGGAAACCGCGGCAAATACCCAGAAGCGGGATGCCTTCTTGCAGAAGAAGGTCGATGAACGGCAGCGTGGTTGCGTCACGCGCCGGATCATGAAGTGTTCCCTGGCGGCTGGCTTCTCCGCCATAACGATGCGGCTCTACATTGGACAGCGAGCCAGGCAACAGCACGCCATCCACAAACTTGAGATATTCACGCAGTGGTGCATCTTCTCCCAGCGCCGGAATCAGCACAGGGATACCACCAACGCCACCTGCGGCAGCTGCAATGTATTTCTCGCCAACCGCGTGAAATGGCAAACCGCTAACCAGTTTGACGTCACACGGAATGCCGATGATCGGTTGCTGCATAAGGACCTCGTTTACTCGATTTAGGCGTCCGCCTTGCGGATGCCGACAGTTACTGCCTTGCCGCCTGCTGCTGACATACATAAGGAAGGCTGTCGTGACAGCAAAAACAGCTACGCCACCACGTCACCTTACCCCACCTGGCTATTCATACCGCATCTGAACAGCCAGGCTCGAAACCACACTGAAGGGCCGAAACAACTGGGCAGATGAAAGTATGTTGTCACCGTGCAGGATACCAGCACGAAACAGCATGCCACGGTTCTTGCAACAAGCCAAGGTTTGATCAAATATACTGTTGCAGATGTTTAAAAAAATCCACAGCGCACTTGATTCATGTGGTCGATTCTGGCTATAAACTCGAAAACTTGCAAAATAATTTGATTTTGCGACGCAACAACAGATGCAGGATACGATCAAAAACCCGTATGATGGAACGTCTAAAATTCTTAACATAGATGGAAACCGCCAGATGGATGTTGGAGCACGATTGAGAGTGGTCAGAGAGCGCTTCGGACTCTCGCAACGCGAGCTTGCCAAACGGGCAGGCGTGACAAACGGCACGATCTCGCTGATCGAGCAAAATCGCGTCAGCCCGTCGATCAGCTCCTTGAAGAAAGTGCTGGAAGGCATGCCCATGACGCTGGCCGAATTCTTTACCTTTGATGTAGAGCCGCAACAGCCACGCGTGTTCTATCAGGCCAAGGATTTACCCAATCTGGGCAATGATCAAATCAAATTGCTGCTGGTTGGCACTGCGCACGAACGGCGTGACATTGCCATCCTGAAAGAACATTACGAACCGGGTGCCGACACCGGGCCTGACATGCTGACGCATGAGGGTCAGGAAGGTGGTGTTGTCATTGCCGGTTCGATTGAACTCACGGTCAACAATGAAACCCGTGTCCTGGGCCCGGGCGACTCTTACTATTTCGACAGCAAACTGCCGCACCGCTTTCGCAATGCAGGCAAGGAAATCTGTGAAATCGTCAGTGCCAGCTCGCCGCCCACATTCTGATTGACGGTTGCCAGTCACGAGCAACCGGGATCACCGCATATAACATCAGGAGAACACCAATGGCTCGTACCCATGCACAGTGGAAACAGTTTGCTGCCGAACTCAATATCGAAGGCCGCGCTTTCATCAACGGCGCTTACACCAGCGCCGCCGATGGCAAGACCTTTGACTGCATCAACCCGGCCAACGGCCAGAAGCTGGCCGACATCGCCTGGTGTGGCGAGGCGGAAGTGGATGCAGCGGTCAAGGCAGCCCGCGTTGCTTTTGAATCGGGTGCATGGTCCGAACTGGCACCGCTGGCACGCGGTAAGATCCTCAAGCGTTTTGCCGCACTGATTCGCGAGCATGGTGACGAACTGGCGCTGCTGGAAACCCTGGACATGGGCAAGCCGATTGGCGACTCCACCACGGTGGATGTGCCGGGTGCGGCGTATTGCGTGGAATGGTTTGCCGAAGCCATCGACAAGATTGGCGGCGAAGTGGCACCGGTGGACCCCAAGCTGGTAGGTCTGGTCACCCGTGAAGCCATTGGCGTGGTGGCTGCAGTGGTGCCGTGGAACTTCCCCATCCTGATGGCCAGCTGGAAATTCGGCCCTGCGCTGGCGGCCGGCAATGCCGTCATCGTCAAGCCTTCGGAAAAGTCTCCGCTCACCGCCATTCGCCTGGCCCAGCTGGCCAAGGATGCCGGTATTCCGGATGGCATTTTCCAGGTATTGCCGGGTGCCGGTGAAGTCGGCAAGGCGCTGGCCCTGCACATGGACGTGGATTGCCTGGCATTCACCGGCTCCACTGGCGTGGGCAAGCTGATTGCCGGTTATGCCGCACAGTCCAACCTCAAGCGCGTGTGGCTGGAGCTGGGTGGCAAATCACCCAATATCGTGCTGGAAGACTGCGCCGACATCGCCAAGGCAGCCCGCACTGCCGCCGGTGGAATTTTCTTCAATATGGGTGAAATGTGCACCGCCGGTTCCCGCGTGCTGGTACACAGCAAGGTGAAGGAACAATTCCTGGCTGAATTCAAGAAGGCTGCCGAAGGCTGGTATCCGGGCGATCCGCTGGACCCGGCCACCAGCATGGGTGCCATTGTGGACAAGATCCAGTACGACAAGGTGCTGTCCTACGTCGACAAGGGCATCAGCGAAGGTGCCGGCCTGATTTGTGGCGGCAAGGCGGCTCATACCGACAAGGGCCTGTTCATTGAACCGACTGCCTTTGATTGCCAGCGCCCGGACATGACCACCTGCCGTGAGGAAATCTTCGGGCCGGTATTGTCCGTCATCACTTTCGATACCATCGACGAAGCTGTCCGCATTGCCAATGACACCGAGTACGGCCTGGCCGCTGCGGTATGGACTTCCAATGTCAGCACCGCACACCAGGTTTCGCGTCGCCTGCGTGCCGGTACGGTTTGGGTGAACTGCTATGACGAAGGTGGCGACATGAACTTCCCCTTCGGCGGCTTCAAGCAATCGGGTAATGGTCGCGACAAATCGCTGCACGCGCTGGAAAAGTACACCGAACTGAAGAGCACCCTGATCAAGCTGTAAATCTTTCTGCTTGCCATAAGCCTGCGGGCCTTTGCCAGTGATGGCGAAGGCCCGTTTTGCTGCAAGTACTCTCGACAGATTTACAAGATGTACTGCTGAATGATGCCGATTTGCCGCTCCGCCAGCGTCAGCAATTGACTCGCATTACGTGCAGCATCTGCCGCACTGGCGGAAGATGCTTCTGCCATTTGCACCACCTGCTCGATGCGATGGGCAATACTGTTGGCCGACTGACCCTGCTCGGCAATGGAAATCGCCATTTCCTCCACCATTTTGACGGTACTGACCGTCGCATCACCAATCTTGTTGATTGCCTGATCCGCATCATCGGCCCTGGATACGCCCAGACGCGCCAACGTTTCGGCAACTTTCATTTGCTCGGTGGCCTGGCTGGATTTATCTCGCATGGCATGAATGGTTTGTGCGATTTCCTGCGTGGAAACCGAAGTACGTTCTGCCAGCTTGCGTACTTCATCCGCCACCACCGCGAATCCCCGCCCCAACTCTCCCGCCCGGGCAGCTTCAATTGCGGCATTCAAGGCCAGCAGATTGGTCTGGTCAGCAATATCCTTGATCACCAGCACCACGGTATTCACTGTACTGCTATAGTTTTCCAGCTCGCGGATACTGGCCCCCGACTTCTCCACTGCCTGGGAAATTTCACGGATATCCTGAATGGTCTGGCTGATGGTGGCCGAGCCCTGATGTGCCAGCGTTCCGGCTTCATGTGCGAGGTTGCGGGCATGGGTTGTTCGTTCGGCAATATGGTTCACCGCAACCGTCATTTGTTCGATCGAAGCGGCCATACTGGCAGACGCTTCACTCTGCTGGCTGGAAGCCAGGGCCACCTCCTTGGCTGACTGACTGAAATCCCTGGAAGACACCATCACGGCGCGAGCACTGGTCTGCATTTCGCCAAAGTTATGATGCAGATTCTCAATCAGTGCGTTCACGGTATTCAGCACATCACTGACTTCATCCCTACCCTTTCGCACATGACGCACGGTAAGGTTTTTATCCTTGTTCAACTGGTGAATAACGGATTTCATTTCAGCCAGGCCACCTGCGATAGCCCGGTAAACATTTAAATATACAAGCGACAATATCAGAAAAGAAATTCCGGCAACGGAAGAGAGTATAAGCCCATTGCGGGCCGAAGCGGATGCATCCTCACGTTGAATCTTCTCTGCAATTTTCATGTTGTAGGCAATATGCTCACGAATAGCGCGCATGAATGCCTCAGCCGCCATCTTGACATCCCCATTCAAGAATTGCGCAAGAGCAAGGCTACGCCCGGTCCCGGTCGACTCCATAGCAAGTGCCGACAGCGCCACTTTATTGTAGTGTTCAAAAGCGTTCCTATCCTTAAAGAGCAATTCCTTGTCTTGCTGATCATACAGATTATTGCTTTCATATCGATCTAACGCCTGCTTCAGCAGCACTGCTGCCGCCTGAAACATTTGCAGCAGCTTTTTACGCTCATCGGCAGAATCGACCAATAATGACTTGTTGGCATCGGTCCGCATTTCTACAAATGCATCAACGGCACTATTCAAGTCCCTGACTGATGGCAGCAGATTATTCAACGCATCATCCAGTCTGCGATCTGCCATTTTTTCAAAACTGATTGCCATCACAACCAGAATCAACATGGTCAATACTGATACCAGAATGGATATTAACAATCTTGATGAAAGCTTCATCACACACCCCAGTCATTTGGCGGGAAATATCTTGCTTATAGCACTCTCATCATCAGCTACAAGCATTACCAAATAACCGCGAATCGGCCTTTAGTACAGGTTGAAATATCTGCAAAATAATAGGCCATCAACTAAGACAGTTTCATCATCGCATTTTCATTACACACACACTCCCTTTGCCAGCCGTAGCGATTAATAAATCAAAATTCAAAATTCCAATAAAAAAGGCGCTTCCTCAGAAGCGCCCGGCAACAACATCGGTATTGATTGATTACTGTAAAACCATTACCCGGCCAGACAGCCAGCACGCGTGAAGCAGGCTGCCTGTCAGCTCATGGGACACATCGTCAGGCTTGCGCTGCCATATTCAATGCCACCGCCTCGGCCACGCGGATGCCATCCACACCGGCAGACAAAATACCACCGGCGTAGCCAGCACCCTCACCGGCCGGATACAGCCCCTTCACGTTCAGGCTTTGCAAATCCTCACCACGCGTGATGCGCAGTGGCGAGCTGGTGCGGGTTTCCACGCCAGTCAGCACCGCATCGTGCATGTCGTAGCCACGGATTTTCTTGCCAAACTCGGGCAGGGCTTCGCGCATGGCCGCAATGGCGAAATCCGGCAGCGCGGTGGACAGGTCGGTCCAGTGCACGCCAGGCTGATAGGAAGGCTCGACCGAGCCCACCGCCGTGGAGGCACGTCCAGCCAGGAAGTCCCCCACTAGTTGGGCAGGTGCTTCGTAGGTGCTGCCACCCAGCACATAGGCGTGGCTTTCCAGCGCGCGCTGGAAGGCAATGCCAGCCAGCGCACCACCCGGATAGTCTTCCGGGTTGATACTCACCACCATGCCAGAGTTGGCATTGCGCTCGGCACGGGAATACTGGCTCATGCCATTGGTGACCACGCGCCCCTCTTCCGAAGTGGCTGCCACCACCTGACCACCCGGACACATACAGAAGCTGTATACCGCACGTCCATTGCTGGCATGGTGTACCAGCTTGTAGTCGGCAGCACCCAGAATGGGATGACCGGCATATTTGCCCCAGCGCGCCTTGTCGATCATGGTTTGCGGGTGCTCGATGCGGAAACCGACCGAGAACGGCTTGGCTTCCATGAACACGCCACGCTGGTGCAGCATCTCGAAGGTATCGCGCGCACTGTGCCCCAGCGCCAGAATGACATGATCCGCCTCGATCTGGCTGCCATCGGCCAGCGTCACACCGCGAATGTGGCCGTTGTCGATGTGCAGGTCGGTGACACGCTGCTGGAAGCGGATTTCACCACCCAGCGCTTCGATTTCCGCCCGCATTTTTTCCACCATGCTCACCAGGCGGAAAGTACCGATGTGCGGCTTGGCGATAAACAGGATTTCTTCCGGCGCGCCGGCCTTGACGAACTCGGTGAGCACCTTGCGGCCCAGATGGCGCGGGTCCTTGATCTGGCTGTACAGCTTGCCGTCCGAGAAAGTACCGGCCCCGCCTTCACCAAACTGCACGTTGGATTCCGGGTTCAGCACATTCTTGCGCCACAGGCCCCAGGTATCCTTGGTACGCTCACGCACTTTCTTGCCGCGCTCCAGCACGATGGGCTTGAAACCCATCTGGGCCAGTACCAGCGCAGCCAGCAGGCCACAGGGGCCGAAGCCCACCACCAGCGGACGCTTCTGCAGCGTGGCCGGTGCCTGGGTGACAAAGTGATAGCTGGTATCCGGCGTGGGCAGCACATGGGCATTACCCTTGAAGCGGGCCAGCAACCTGGCCTCGCCTTCCACTTCCATGTCGATGATGTAGGCCAGGCTCATCACACCACGGCGCGCATCGTAGCTGCGCTTGAATACGGTGTAGTTTTTCAGGTCGGCCGGCTTGATGCCCAGGAAGGCCACGATGGCATCGGTGAGTTCTGCCTCACTGTGATCCAGCGGCAGTTTCAATTCGGTAATGCGTAACATGCTGATTCCAATACTCAGGTTGCTGTCTATTCAACAAGGGCCGTATTGTAGGAGGGACGCCCTGCAAAAGCAAAACCGGCCACAGTGGGCCGGTTCTGCATATAAGGAAAACAGGCTTAGTCGCGGAAGTTGTTGAACTGCAGCGGTACACCATTTTCCTTGTCGTCGGCAATTTCCTTGCGCAGCAGGGCAATGCATTCTTGCAGCAGGTCGCGCTTGGCACCGGACACACGTACTGCCTCGCCCTGGATGCTGGCCTGCACTTTCAGTTTGGCATCCTTGATGATCTTGACGATCTTCTTGGCCATTTCGGTTTCCAGGCCTTCCTTCACGGTCAGCACTTTCTTCACCTTGTTGCCACTGACCTTCTCCAGCTTGCCATACTCCAGGCTGCGCACATCAACGCCACGCTTGGACAATTTGTTGACCAGGATGTCATTGACCTGATCCAGCTGGAATTCCGCGTCGGCATACAGGGTGATGTCCTTGTCGGTCTGCTCGATGCGGGAATCGCTGCCCTTGAAATCGTAGCGGGTAGACACTTCCTTGTTGGCTTGCTCAACGGCGTTGCGCACTTCTACTTTATTGACTTCGGAAACAATATCAAAAGACGGCATGGGAGATCCTGTAAGGCTGAATAGCTCAATGGCGCAATTTTAGAGACTGTATGCCGCCTTGTCACCCGCCGCCCCTTGATATCGACAGCATCTAGCCTGTCCGCACTCGCAAGGCATGACACTGGCACATTCCGCTTGTCGTTTGAGCGCAAATCTTCAATCATGCTGTTTTAACCCGCGCAGGCAAGCAATCATGATCGTCACCCCCGAACAACTGGCGGCTTTCACGGCCGCCGCCATGCTGATCACCCTCTCCCCCGGACCGGACAACCTGATGGTACTGAGCCTGGGCATTGCCAAGGGCCGTCGTCAGGGCATGGCATTTGGCCTGGGCTGCGCGCTGGGCTGCATTACCCATACCCTGCTGGCCGCACTGGGTGTGAGCGCCCTGATTGCGGCCTCGCCCACGGCCTTTGGCCTGCTGAAATTTGCTGGTGGTGCCTACCTGGTTTATCTGGGTTGGCAAGCCATCCGCAGCCGGGGCAGCAGCCTGAAGGCCGACAAGGGTTCGGTTGATGACACGCCGCTGTCTGCCCACTTTCGCAAGGGCCTGATCGCCAATGCCATCAACCCCAAGGTGGTGCTGTTCTTCCTGGCTTTCCTGCCGCAATTCGTCAATCCGGCACAGGGCCATAGTGGCTGGCAAACTGCTATTCTGGGGCTGATCTTCACAGCACAAGCAGCCTTGCTGTTTGGCAGCCTGGGTTATTTTGCCGGTGCCATTGGCAGTTGGCTGAACCGTACCCCCAAGGCCAGTCAGTGGCTGGACCGCATTGCCGGCAGCATTTTCATCGCACTGGGCTTGCGCCTGATCCTGTCACCGCAGCGCTGAAACTGCTTGTCGGCTTATCTGATCCAGATGCAAAACGGGTTGGCACATGCCAACCCGTTTTATCCTGGTGCTGCCGCTCGGTCTTACTTGAGCACCAGAAACTCCACCAGCACGTTCTTGAAGATAAAGCCCACCACGCCAAAACCCAGCACCAGAAACAGGATGGCGGTACCCATCTTGCCCGCCTGGGACTTCTTGCCCAGATCCCAGATGATGAAGCCCATGAAAATGATGAGGCCGGTCAGGCACACGGCCATGGAAATATCGGTAAATTGCTCTTCAGACACCCTGATGTTCCTTGATGAATGCAGTGGTGGGCTCACATGATTTGTCGTGACATCTGTCAGTCAGACAAACAAAGTCGTTACGATACGCCGCATTGATCCCGCTCTCAACTTTTCCGCCGCTCGGCTACTGCACCAAATGAAAAACCGCCCGAAGGCGGTTTTGTTCACGGGGTCAATCAGCCGCGCTTGAGTTTAGCGTTGGCGGCAATCCGCATGCGCAGGGCATTGAGGCGGATGAAGCCGGCCGCATCGGCGTGGTTGTATGCGCCGCCGTCTTCGTCAAAGGTGGCGATGTTCGGGTCGAACAGTGAATCGGTCTTGGATTCGCGACCAACAACGATGACATTGCCCTTGTACAGCTTCAGACGTACCCAGCCGTTAACAGTGGCTTGCGAAGCGTCGATCAGGCCTTGCAGCATCTGACGCTCCGGGCTCCACCAGTAGCCGGTGTAGATGAGCTTGGCGTACTTCGGCATCAGCTCATCCTTCAGGTGGGCCACTTCGCGGTCCAGCGTGATGGATTCGATGGCGCGGTGTGCCTTCAGCATGATGGTGCCGCCCGGGGTTTCGTAGCAGCCACGGGACTTCATGCCCACGTAACGGTTTTCCACGATGTCCAGACGACCGATACCATGCTTGCCGCCCAGGCGGTTCAGCTCGGTCAGCACTTGTGCCGGGGACATGGCCACACCGTTGATGGCGGTGATGTCACCCTTTTCGTAGCTCAGCTCGATGTATTCGGCCTGGTCCGGGGCATTTTCCGGGCTGACCGTCCACAGCCACATATCTTCTTCCGGCTCGGCTGCCGGGTTTTCCAGCACGGTGCCTTCGTAGGAGATGTGCAGCAGGTTGGCATCCATGGAGTACGGGCTGCCACCGTTCTTTTTCTTGCTGATGTCGATGCCGTGCTTTTCAGCATAGGCCAGCAGCTTTTCACGGGACAGCAGGTCCCATTCGCGCCACGGCGCAATCACCTTGACGTCCGGTTTCAGAGCGTAGTAACCCAGCTCGAAACGCACCTGGTCGTTACCCTTGCCGGTGGCGCCGTGCGATACCGCATCGCCGCCCACGGCATTGGCGATTTCGATCTGGCGCTTGGAAATCAGCGGACGGGCGATGGAAGTACCCAGCAGGTACTCGCCTTCGTAGATGGCGTTGGCACGGAACATCGGGTAAACGTAGTCGCGCACGAACTCTTCGCGCAGGTCTTCGATAAAGATGTTTTCCGGCTTGATACCCAGCGCAATGGCTTTCTTGCGGGCCGGTTCCACTTCTTCACCCTGGCCGATGTCGGCGGTGAAGGTGACCACTTCACAGTGGTAGGTGTCTTGCAGCCATTTCAGGATGACGGAGGTATCCAGGCCACCGGAGTAGGCCAGCACTACTTTTTTGATGTCAGACATGATGCGTTTTCTTTCCAGCGAATCTAGTGGGTTGTCCTGCCGGTTCAGTCGTACTGATGACCAAGCAGCAGATATTCGATCAGGGCTTTCTGGGCGTGCATGCGGTTTTCCGCCTCGTCCCATACCACGCTCTGCGGGCCGTCGATGACTTCGGCGGTCACTTCCTCGCCGCGATGGGCAGGCAGGCAGTGCATGAACAATGCGTCCGGCTTGGCATGCTTCATCAGTTCGGCATTGACCTGATAGCTGGCAAATGCTTCCAGACGGGTGGCACTTTCGGCCTCGTAGCCCATGCTGGTGAACACGTCAGTGGTGACTAGGTCGGCACCTTCCACGGCCTTGACGGCACTATGGCTGGGCTCGAAGTGTTCCGGGCCGTAGTGTTCGCCATCCAGCACGGTCAGCTCGTAACCTACCGGGGTTGCCACCTTCAGCTTGAAGCCAAGAATCTTGGCTGCCTGCAGCCAGGTACGGCATACATTGTTGCCATCGCCGATCCAGGCAACGGTCTTGCCCTTGATCGAGCCACGATGCTCGATGAAGGTAAAGATGTCGGCCAGAATCTGACAGGGGTGGTATTCATTGGTCAGGCCATTAATGACCGGCACTTTGGAATGCGCAGCCAGACGTTCGACCAGCGATTGCTCAAAGGTACGGATCATGATGATATCGCTCATGCGCGACAGCACCCGTGCCGTATCTTCAATGGGTTCACCGCGCCCCAGCTGGGAGGTCTTGGTGTCCAGGAACATCGCATGACCGCCAAGCTGGGCCATGCCGGCTTCAAAGGAAACCCGCGTACGCGTGGAATTCTTTTCGAAGATCATGGACATTACGCGGCCTACCAGCGGCTGATACAGCTGTTTTTCGCTGTGTCGTCGCTTCAGAACCTTGGCACGCTCGAAGATGTGACGATACTCCTCGTGATTCAGGTCGCTGAATTGCAGGTAATGTCCTACTTGCTTCATGGGTAAGATTTCCAAAAAAAAAGACCATCGCGCATAGAACACGGTGTGTGTCTTCATGCGCAATGGCACATTACTACACGCAGGTCTCAAGTCAGTTAACTGGTGTCGCAATACCGTATCAATTGGATACTGGATTTATATATTTGCGACAATTGTTATATTTATCGGAAATTGACCATTCTGACAAGGTCTCAGCCAAACAACAATCTGTCAGGCAAATGCGAAAGCTCCCTATCTTTTAGCACTCTGACATACATTTCCCCACCATCTTCAGCGAGTCCGTGCATTTCTATGGTTTTTTGTGTCTTTTGCAGACGCGCCAGATAAGACAGGATACTGTCGTCAATCACCTGCCCCGGCACCAGAACGGGAATGCCAGGCGGGTAAGGGACGATCTGGTCGCAACACACCCGGCCATTGAGCGCGGCATTGGGACGGCCATCATCATCCAGCAAGGGCAGGCGCTCGCCGGCTTCGTAAAACGCGTCGCGCGGCAGGCAGGCCAGGCGGGAAAAACGCGGAATCTCCGGCATCCGCCCGACAGCACGCGGTGCGCGCTTTTCCTTGGCCAGTCGCAGCAGCGCATCATACAGCCGTGATACCTTGCTGCGCGTGGTACCCATGGTCAGCAACAGGGTGATGGTGCTGAAGGTGGATTTCTCCACCTGGATGTTGTATCGCTCGAACAGCTCGTGCTGCAGCTCATCGGTGGTAAAGCCGGACTGGCTGATATCCACGGTCAGCTTGGTCGGGTCCAGCCTGATGCCGTCCTCGCGCATCTCCTCTGGCAGCAGGTCTTCCAGCTCCAGCACGCGGAAGGCACCGGTGGAATTGATCTTGTCGCGCAGCTCCTCCGCCAGCTTCAGCGTACGGTCGAGCAAGCGATAGCCCTCGGTCACCGCCTGCTTGCGTGCCACGTCCAGGCTGGCAATCAGGTTGTATTGCGGACTGGTGGAGGTATGCATATTGAAATTCTCCCGGAACAGATGCTCGTCAAATCCGGGGTCATTCACGTGAATCATGCTGGCTTGCGAGAAGGCGGACAGAATTTTGTGGGTGCTTTGCGTGACATAGTCGGCACCGGACTCCAGTGCCGTGGGGCGGAAAGCCGGGTGGAAACGGGCAAAACCGTACCAGGCTTCATCCACGATCACCTTGATGCCCTTCTCGTGCGCAGCTTCGATAATGGGCACCAGGTCATATCGCAAGCCATCATAAGTGCAGGAAGTCAGAATCAGCACCCGCGCATCCGGGTTGGCTTCGATGGCGGCAAAAATGGTGGCCTTGGGCACCGGACCGAAAATGCCGTACTGCTTGTTGATGGAAGAATCCAGATACACCGGCAAGGCACCGGACAGAATCACCCCGTGATGCACGGACTTATGGCAGTTTCGGTCCAGCAGCAGCTTGTCACCCGGGGCCAGCAAGGTCTGGAAGATCACCTTGTTGGAGGTGGAGGTACCGTTGGTAGCGAAATAGGTCTTGCGTGCGCCAAAGGCTTTGGCGGCCAGTTTTTGCGACTCGGCAATTACCCCGGTCGGGTGCAGCAGGGAATCCAGCATCGGCACGGAAACGGACAGGTCGGCGCGCAACATGTTCTCGCCGACAAAGTCGTAAAAATCCCCCACCCACGGGCTGCCCTTGAGCGAATCGCCACCCGCGTGGCCCGGAGTGTGCCAGGAATCCTTGGCCATGCGCACATATTGCTTGAGCTTGTCGTAAAACGGCGTGGCAGACTTTTCCGCCAGTTCGGCAGTGAGGATACGGAACCAGCCGTTGTAGTCGGTTTCGTCGCGGTAGAAATAGCCATCCACCGCGTGACTGGCCAGATTCTCCACCAGCACGCGCTCGTCATCATCCATCAGCAATACATACAAGGATAATTCCGGGCGAAAATCACTGATCTGGTTGGCCAGCGTCACCGCCGCCTGATTCAGGCCCTTCTCTTGCAACTGCTTGTCCACCAGCACGGCCTGGATATCACCATCACGCCGGATGATGTCCATTGCCTCCTTCAGACGGGAGGCGCCAATAAAGGTGAGGCCATAAGGATTTTCCAGCCGCACGGCCACGGCACCCAGCCCGGCCAGAACGTCGGACTGCCACTTTGCATCATCGCTTACCACCAGAACGCGGCTAACGGGTGTCATCAACTCATTTCTCCTGTGTGCAGAACACTGCGTACTTGTTATTTGTCTGTCCATGCGTACGCAAAACGTCTCAGTCAATTCTTGTCACAAGCCAACCGCTTTCACGCGAAGCTTGTGCCGTTGCTGATCACGCTTGATGAATTTGGCTATCGTATCCACAAGCTGAGTGCGTCGTCATTTTGCAAAGCACCATTTGCGCACAAACGAAAATCCATGACGCTTTAGCCGCTAAATCAGCCTCAGCTTGCGGTACAATCGCGCCATGCTGACCGATGCCGAAAAAGACGCCATTCGCGACCACTACCGCACCATTGCCGACAACCTGCCGGGCTTCCGCCCGCGCGCGGCACAACGGCGCATGCTGGCCGAGATTGCCAACGCCCTGTCCCGCAGCCTGGAAAAGCAAGGCGATGCTTATCCCAACCGCGAGGGTGAAAGCATCGCGGTGATCGAAGGGCCAACCGGTGTTGGCAAAAGCCTGGCCTACCTGCTGGCCGGTGGCGTGATGGCTAGGTCGCGCGGCAAAAAACTGGTGGTCACCAGCGCCACCGTCGCCCTGCAAGAGCAGCTGGTCAACCGCGACCTGCCCTTCGTGGTGGAAAACAGCGGCCTGCCGCTCACCTTCGCGCTGGCCAAGGGCCGCGGCCGTTATCTGTGCCCGCAGCGCATCTACGCCCTGACCGCTGAAAATGCCCAAGGCCAGCTGCTGGCCCCAGACCCGATGCTGGCCTTATGGGACCGCAAGCCGCAGGCTGGCGAAATAGAAGCCCTGCGCAGCATGGCCGATGAGTTTTACTACCGGCGCTGGAACGGCGACCGCGACACCTGGAAAGAAGTGATCGAGGACGGCTTGTGGAGCCGGGTCACCAACGACCGTCACGGCTGCCTGAAAGCCGCCTGCCCCAATCGGCCGGAATGCCCGTTCTACCTGGCACGCGACACGCTGGAAACCGTAGACGTCATCGTGGCCAACCACGACCTGATGCTGGCGGATGTCTCCATGGGCGGCGGCGTCATCCTGCCCGCGCCGGAAGACAGCTACTACTGCATCGACGAGGCGCACCATCTGGCCAAAAAGGCCATCAACCAGTTCTCGGCCGAACATTCACTGGCCCAGGCCATGGGCTGGCTGGACAAGGTCGCCCCCACGGCCGCCCGGGTGGAAACGCTGACCGGCAAGGTGGAAATCACTGCACAAGCCATGGATGCCACCAGCGCCTGCATGGAAACGCTGAATGAATGGTTGTGGCTGCTCAGCGGCGAGGAAGCCCTCAGCGCCAACAGTGAAAACATGGAACCCACCTGGCTGATGGAAGACGGCCAGTTGCCGGAGCGTCTGCAACAGCCGGCACGCAATATGGCCATGGCCGCCCGCGCCATCTTCAAGCACCTGGCCGCACTGAATGATGCACTGACCGAAGCGCGCAAGGAAAAAGGCAGCGATACCACGCAAATTGACAAAGCCGCCGCCGATATCGGTTTTCTCAACGGCCGTGCCGAACAGCTGATGGCCGTGTGGGATCTGTTTGAAAAGGAAACAGAAGAAAGCGCACCGCCCATTGCCAAGTGGATCACCCGTCGCATTGAGGGCAAGGGAGACTACATATTCTCCGCATCCCCAGTCAGCGCAGCGGCCAGCCTGGCAGCCACCTTGTGGCGTCGAGCCGCCGGAGCCGTACTCACCTCGGCCACCCTGCGCTCGCTTGGTGCCTTTGACCTGCTGCTTGGGCAAACCGGCCTGAAATGGCTGCCACAAGTGACTTGCGTGGCACTGGACTCGCCCTTCAACTTCACCGAGCAGGGTGAACTCTACCTGCCACCCATGCTGACCAGCCCCAAGGACCCGCAAGGCCATACCAGGGAAATCGTCGAATGGTTGCCCAAGCTGATTGATACCGCAGAAGCCGTCGGTACGCTGGTGCTGTTTTCCTCACGCAAGCAAATGCAGGATGTGGCGGCTGCCTTGCCGGAGAACCTGCGCAGCCAGTTGCTGATTCAGGGCGAGATTCCCAAATCCGTGCTGCTGGAAACCCACCATACCCGTCTCAAGAATAGCCAGGCCAGCGTCATCTTCGGGCTGGACTCTTTCTCCGAAGGGCTGGACTTGCCTGGGGAAAGCTGCGTCCACGTCATCATAGCCAAACTGCCATTTGCCATGCCGGACGACCCGGTAGGCAAAACCCTGTCACGCTGGATAGAAAAGCGCGGCGGCAACCCCTTTGTCGAACTCACCGTTCCCGAAGCATCCATCAAGCTGATCCAGGCTGTTGGTCGCCTGATCCGCACCGAGCGCGACTATGGACGCGTCACCATTCTGGACAACCGACTGGTGAAACAAAGTTACGGAAAAAAACTGTTGTCCTCGTTACCGCCATTCAAGCGCATCTGATTTTCAGGTAAAATTGCGGGTAAACCCGCTATTGCCTTGCAACAAAGACAGTCCAATACAACAACACTGTCTTTGCTATAGATAAATACAGAGACCACACCTTAAAGAGCACACTCCGGTTAATCACCATGATTTGCAATCCATATGAAGTAGTCATCCAGGGACTCACCTCCGAAGGCCGCACCTTCCGCCCCAGCGACTGGGCAGAACGTCTGGCAGGCATCCTGGCCTCTTTCGGTGGCGATCAGAAACTTTCCTACCACGCCTTCGTCCGCCCCATGCTGCTCGAAGGTGTGCGTTGCGTTGCCGTCGACAAGAAGCTGCAGAAGATCGATCCGCAGGTCTTCCAGTTTCTGATGGATTTCGCCAAGGACAATGATTTGCGTATTGTCGATTGTCGAACACTGATCGACGAGATCTACCCCAACAAGTTTTTGGCGTAAATACAACAAATCCGGTTTGGCGAGGCTTGATCTGCATCATTACTGCAACATCGCCGTCACATTTTGTGGTTAAACTTCGACAGTACTGACGTCCTGGACGGCTCAAATATAGAGTTCCGCCACAGCCAGTACGCATAACGAAACACAAAACCCCTGATGGAGCACTGATGATGCACAAGAAAAGCTTAGCCGCACTGGTTGCAACCCTGTTCGCCGTTCCGTTCGCCGCTCACGCCGACGTTACCATTTATGGTTTCCTGAGCAGCAGCATCGAATCCACCAAAGCCACCGGCGCTACCGCCGGCTCTGCTTCCGATTACAAATCCCGCACCCGCGTCGTGGATGACAACTCCCGCATCGGCTTCAAGGGCACCGAAGACCTGGGCAATGGCACCAAGGCCATCTGGCAGGTTGAAAGCAGCTTGAAGTACTTTGAACAAGGCGGCACCAACGACAAGGGCGAAACTGCCACCTTCGCCACCCGCAACAGCTTCGTAGGCCTGGACAACGGCACTTTCGGTAAAGTACTGCTGGGTCAGAATGACTCCGCTTACAAGGCAATGACCAACATCGGCCTGAACCTGTTCGGCGACACCACCGCTGAAAACAACGGCTCCGGTCAGGTTTACAGCCGTGCAGAAACCCGTCTGAAGAACTCCATCCACTACTTCTCCCCGAACTGGTCCGGCTTCCAGATTGGTGCTTCTTACGGTGTTGATGAAACCCGTACCAATGGTACCAATGCCTCCCGCATCTCCCTGGCAACCAACTACACCAACGGTGGCCTGCAAGTTGCAGCGGGCTGGGATCGTCAGAATGACAAAGGCGATTACAAAGGCGCAACCACCTTCTCCGGCAAAAACACCAACTTCTACAAACTGGCTACCAGCTACAAATTCGCCACGGGTACTTTCGTGGGTGCCGGTTATGAATTCGGTCGTTTTGACTCCACCACCACTGGCACTACTCTGAAGCAAGATGACTGGACCCTGTCTGTTGGCCAGGATATCGGCGCTGCTACCGTGAAACTGGAATACAGCTCGCTGGGTCGCCTGAAGGGTGCTGCGGCAGGTACTGAAGACAACTACAAGGCTCATCAGTGGGCTCTGGGTGTTGACTACAACCTGAGCAAGACCACCAAGGTGTTCAGCTACTACACCAAGATCACCAACAAGAGCGCCCAAAGCGCTAACTTTGCCAACACCTCCATCTACACTTCCGGTGTAGGTACCTCCTCTGCCGCTCTGGCAGCCGGTGTTGACCCGCAAGCCTTCGGTGTTGGCCTGAAGGTAGCGTTCTAAGCTGAACATCGCTTAGCAACAAACTGTAAAACGGGCGTCCTGCGGGATGCCCGTTTTTTCATCATTTGCTAGAATGGAACATTGCCGCACACACCAAGACCACCACAATGAGCGTTGAACTGAAAACAGCCGCCGATATCGAGAAAATGCGTATCGCCGGCAAGCTTGCTTCCGAAGTACTCGACTACATCACGCCTTTCGTCAAACCCGGTGTCACCACCGAGGCCATCGACAAGCTTTGCCATGACTACATGGTCAATGTGCAAGGCTGCATTCCGGCTCCGCTCAACTACGCGCCGGACGGCCACAACCCCTACCCCAAGTCAATCTGCACCTCGATCAACAGCGTGGTGTGCCATGGTATTCCCAATGACAAGCCGCTGAAGAACGGCGACATCATGAACATCGACATTACCGTCATCAAGGATGGTTACCACGGCGACACCAGCCGCATGTTCTATGTTGGCGAAGTCAGCGAGCATGCCCGCCGTCTGTGCAAGATTACTTATGAATGCATGTGGCGCGGTATTGAAAAGGTCAAACCAGGTGCCACACTGGGTGACATCGGCTATGCGATTCAGCAATATGCCGAAGCCAGCGGCTACAGTGTGGTGCAAGAGTTCTGCGGCCACGGCATTGGCAAGCGCTTCCACGAAGAGCCGCAAGTCCTGCACTATGGCCGCCCCGGCACCGGGCTCAAACTGGAAGCCGGCATGATCTTCACCATCGAACCGATGATCAACCAGGGTAAACGTCACCTGCGCATGATGGGCGATGGCTGGACAGTCGCCACCAAGGACCGCAGCTTGTCGGCGCAGTGGGAGCACACCATTCTGGTTACCGAAACCGGCTACGAAGTGCTGACACAGTCTGCCGGCACACCTGCCAAACCTGCTTCTCGCTGAGTTTTATTAGCAATACAACAGTAAACACCCGCTCCAGGCGGGTGTTTTTGTGTAAATACTGGTTAAGCAGCAAGACTGAAACTATAGTTAAGGCCGTGATCTGACTGTACTGTAAGCGAGCATGACATGTTAACCATCGGCAGCAATTCTAGTGTTCTAAGTGCACAGGCCCAGCTGGAGAAATCGCGCAAGAAAACCGAACAGACTCTGGAACAGCTCTCGTCCGGCACACAACTGAACAATGCTGCAGTGAATGCTGCAAATACAGCCCTGTCACAATCCCTTGAGGCGCAGGTTCGCGGCGATAATCAGGCAAGCAGCAATGCACTGGACGGGATTTCCGTGGTGCAAACTGCCGACAGCGCCCTATCGCAATTGCAAAGCAATACCCAGCAGATTCAGGAACTAGCCATCCAGGCCGGCAATGCAGCCCTCAACAGCAGCAATCGCCAGGCCTTGCAACAACAGGTGGATCAGCTCACCCAAAGCAACTCGGCCATTATCCAGAACACCCAGTACAACGGCACGGCACTACTGAGCAGCAATAACAGCCTGCAATTTCAGGTTGGACCCAATGGCGGCAGTGGTAACCAGATCAACGTCAGCACCAGCAATCTGTCAGCCTCGCCTTCCAGTGGAGGCCTCAACAGCTACAATGCCAATCTGGCAGCCACCGGCACCATTGATCTGTCCAGCCCCGCCAGCGCCATTGCAGCACAATCGCAGATGCAAGCAGACCTTGCCACCATTGGCAACTCGCGCACCCAGCTGGGTGCAGCCAGCAATCAATTTGCTGCGGCCATCAGTAATTTGCAAAATGCCTCACTTAATGCCCAGGCAGCCAACAGTCGCATCAGCGACACCGACTTTGCAGCAGCCACAGCGCAATTGGTGCAGCAGCAAATCCTTGGCCAGTCAGCCATCGCCGTGCAGGCACAAGCCAATCTTTCCCAGCGTAGTGCACTCAGCCTGCTTGGCTAGACCAGTGGCAACTTTCCGTCGCCCTGACACTCCAACTCCAATACCTCATTTATCACCATGCGCACAGGCTTGAAAATGCCTGTGCTTTTTATTGCGAGAAGGAGTCAACCATGCCCAGCCAACCATCCATCATTGTTTCCAGTCTTGATTACGAAAGGCTGGCAGCCTGGATGGAGCGCATGCCAGCTCAGGACAAGACAACGCTGGCGGCGCTGGAAGCCGAGCTGGAACGTGCCGAAGTGGTAGAGCCGGAAGACATACCGGCGGGTATCATCACCATGAACAGTACGGCACGGGTACGTATTGAACAAAGCGGCGAAGAAAAACTGCTGACACTGGTCTACCCCAATCAGGCAGACGGCACTGCTGGGCATGTTTCAGTTCTGGCGCCGGTTGGTGCTGCCCTGCTAGGCCTGGCCGAAGGGCAGTCGATTGACTGGCCTACGCTGGCAGGTCAAACCCGTCTCACCGTCCTGGAAGTCACCTACCAGCCTGAAGCAGCCGGCGATCTGCACCGTTAATTAAAAATAGCCAGTCAACAGACTGGCTATTTTCGTGTTGGCAAGACGGGCTTACCAGCAGCGCTGAATCATCTGCCCCAGCTTGATCAGCTTGCCATGGAAGAAGTGTCCCGCACCCGGGAACACCATAACCGGCAAATCCTGTGGACGCGCCCAGTCCAGCACAGCTGACAGCGGAATCACCTCATCCTCTTCACCATGAATCACCAGGGTATCAGCCGGCACCGCTGGAGTCGGAATGGTGTACTTACCCACTGCCACACCCATCAGCAACAACTTGTCAGCCTCAATCACGGCACGGGTTCGCGCCGCCACAAAACCGCCGAACGAGAACCCTGCCAGTGCCAGCGGCAAGTCGCCATGCACCGTACGAGCATGCTCCACCACGGCAATGACATCCTCCACCTCGCCAACCCCATGGTCGTGCTGACCGCGGCTCTCCCCCACCCCGCGCAAGTTCGGGCAGTAACAAGCATAACCCAGCTGAGACAGCGCCTTGGCGGCTGTCTGCACCACCTTGTTGGTATTGGTGCCGCCCTGTAACGGGTTCGGGTGGCAAATCACGGCAATTCCCTGCGGCTCGCCTTGCGGCAATACCACGATGGTTTCCAGCTCGCCAACCGGGCCGGAAATCACACACTTGTTCAGGGCTTTCAACATCAGATCTTCAACCTTTCAACAACACGACCAGCCACCATGTGCTCATCGATGATTTCGTCAATGTCCTCACGATCGACAAAGGTGTACCAGGTCTCTTGCGGATAAACCACCATCACCGGCCCATCATCACAACGCCCCAGACAGCCCGCCTTATTGATACGGATCTTGCCGTCACCCGCCAGGCCCAGCGCCTTGACACGGTCCTTCATATAGCCCAGTAGCTCACTGGAACCATGGTTATTGCAGCAATCCTCCCCGGCAGCACGCTGGTTGCAACAGATAAATACATGTTTGTCGAAATAGCTCATGAACTACCTTTCGTGAACGGATACAGACTTGCTGCACCCGGTAACCAGATCATCAGGCGGGGTTAGCCGTCACTATCCGCCCAGCCACTGATACCCAGCGTGGCGGCATTTTCGAATTTGGCGTGCTTGCCGACAAAGGCCAGCCGCACCGCACCGGTGGGGCCATTACGGTGCTTACCGATAATGGCCTCGGCCATGCCTTTCACTTCCACGTTTTCCGGGTTGTAGTACTCTTCGCGATACATGAAGATAATGATGTCAGCATCCTGCTCGATGGCACCGGATTCACGCAAGTCAGACATCATCGGGCGCTTGTTGGGACGCTGCTCCACCGCACGCGACAGCTGCGACAGCGCAATCACCGGCACCTGCAACTCTTTGGCCAGGCCCTTCAGGCCACGGGAAATTTCGCCCAACTCGGCAGTACGGTTATCACCACGACCAGAACCCGACATCAGCTGCAAATAGTCGATCACGATCAAGCCAAGCTTGCCGCCATGCTGACGTGCCAGACGGCGGGCACGGGCACGTAGTTCCAGTGCAGTGAGTGCCGGGGTTTCGTCGATATACATCGGCGCTTCCGACAGCTTGCCGATAGCGTAAGTGAGTTTTTGCCAGTCCTCATCGCCCAGCTTGCCGGTACGCAATACATGCTGATCAAGCCGCCCCACCGAGCCCAGCATACGCATCACCAGCTGCGCGCCACCCATTTCCATGGAAAACACTGCCACCGGCAAATGCGCCTCCACTGCCACATGCTCGGCAATATTCATCGAGAACGCGGTTTTACCCATGGATGGACGCCCAGCCACAATCACCAGATCCCCTGGCTGCAGACCGGATGTCTTGGCATCCAGGTCGATAAAGCCGGTAGGAATACCTGTCACTTCGTCCGGATTATCACGGCTGTAAAGCATGTCAATCCGTTCCACCACTTCCTTCAGCAGGCCTGGCATTTCCAGAAAGCCCTGCTTGGACTTGGCGGTGGATTCGGCAATCTGGAACACCTTGCCCTCTGCTTCGTCCAGCAGCTGGGCAGCATCGCGGCCTTGTGGCGTGTATGCCGATTCGGCAATCTCCGCCCCGACCGCCGCCAGCTGACGCATGATGGAACGCTCGCGCACGATTTCGGCATAGCGACGGATATTGGCAGCAGATGGCGTGTTCTGCGCCAGCGTTGCCAGGTAAGACAGACCGCCCACATCCGCCAGCTCGGCGTTTTTGTCCAGCACCTCGGATACCGTCACCACATCGGCAGGACGGCCCAGCTCAATCAGACGGGCAATATGCTTGAAAATCAGCTTGTGGTCATGGCGGTAAAAATCCGCCTCGGACACTACATCAGCAATCTTGTCGAAAGCACCATTATCCAGCATCAAACCGCCAAGAACCGATTGTTCGGCCTCGGTCGAATGCGGCGGCGTGCGCAGGGATGCCATGGCACCATCAAAATTTTCGTACTGTTCGGTCATGGAGACTCAATGAAATGTGCAACAGGCAAGAACCGGGATCAGGTGGCAATTCTAGCAGTTTTTGCCGGCCACATAGCCGGATGACCACGCCCACTGGAAGTTGTACCCACCCAGCCAGCCGGTAACATCAACGACTTCACCGATAAAAAACAGGCCTGGCACATCCTTGGCTTCCATGGTTTTGGAAGACAAGGCCTTGGTGGAAACCCCACCACGCGTCACCTCAGCCTTCTTGTAGCCCTGGGTACCATTGGGCTTGATGCGCCAATGCTGAATCTGCTCCGCCAGTTGCAGCCGCTTTTTGGGCGACAAATCCTTCAGCCTGACATTGAAGCCCAACCGGCTCAACCACGCCTCGGCAAAACGCTTGGGCCAGCCCAACTCAGCCAGCGCATTACTCAATAGCTGTTCACTGCCTTGCCGCTCCTCCAGAAACTTCGCTACTTCACAATCAGGCAGCAGATTGATCACCACATCCATTCCCGGTTCCCAGTAAGAGGAAATCTGCAGGATGGCCGGGCCGGACAAGCCTTTGTGAGTAAACAGGATCTGCTCACGGAAACGCCCCTTGCCGGCGCGCACTTCCACATCCAGTGACACCCCTGCCAGTGGAGCAAAGGCCTCGGCATCCTCGACATGAAACGTCAGCGGCACCAAGGCCGGACTCAGCCCTGTTACCGGCAGCCCGAACTGCTCGGCAATACGGTAGCCCAGCGGTGTTGCACCGATTTGCGGGATGGACAAGCCACCGGTGGCCACCACAAGCGCATGCGCACTGAAGAGACCTGCGGTAGTTTCAAGCACAAATAAACCTGTTTCATCTTTGGTAACAGTACTGATGCTAACGCCCATCTGACGGAACACCCTGCCTTTTTGACACTCAGCGTCCAGCATATCGATGACCTGCTGACTGGAATCATCACAAAACAACTGCCCCAGTTTCTTTTCGTGATAAGCAATGCCATGCCGTTCAATCATGGCAATAAAATCCTGCGGACCAAACTGTGCCAGTGCCGAGCGACAAAAATGCGGGTTTTCAGATAAATAGCGCTCTGGCTTCGCATCATGGTTGGTGAAATTACAGCGACCACCACCGGAAATACGAATTTTCTCTGCCAGCTTTTCGGCATGATCCAGCAGCAACACCTTGCGTCCACGCTGCCCCGCAATAGCGGCACACATCATGCCAGCAGCCCCGGCACCCAGAACCACGACGTCGAATGACTTATTCATTTTCTTACTTTACTTATTTAGTCAACTATTGGCGATCAAGTGTTGAATCCAGTACACTTGCTGTTACAGTTATCCGCTAGATTCGGCTTTCGCAATTTCGCAAGCCCAATTCTCAACAAGGAGAGCATGATGGAACACAAACTGCCGGAACTGCCTTACGCACTGGATGCGCTGGCCCCCCACATCTCCAAGGAAACCCTGGAATTCCACTACGGCAAGCATCATCAGACTTACATCACCAACCTGAACAACCTGATCAAGGGCACCGAGTTTGAAAATGCCTCGCTGGAAGAAATCGTCAAGAAATCTTCCGGTGGCATCTTCAATAATGCCGCTCAGGTATGGAACCACACTTTCTACTGGTTTGGCCTGGCTCCGAATGCTGGCGGCGAACCGACTGGCGCGCTGGCTGATGCCATCAATGCCAAGTGGGGCTCCTTCGAAGAGTTCAAGAAGGCCTTTACCCAGACTGCCGTTGGCACCTTCGGCTCCGGCTGGGCCTGGCTGGTGAAGAATAGCGATGGCTCGCTGGACCTGGTTTCCACCAGCAATGCCGCCACTCCGCTGACCACCGACAAGACCCCGATCCTGACCTGTGACGTGTGGGAGCATGCCTACTACATCGACTACCGCAATAGCCGTCCGAACTATCTGGACAGCTTCTGGAAGCTGGTAAACTGGGACTTCGCTGCCAAGAATTTTGCGGCTTAAGCATCCCGGATAAAACAAAGGGCCTTACGGCCCTTTTTTTATTGCGCAACGCAATCCAAGCAAGGGACAGGACCGGATTCCGGCCCTGCCCATCAGAATATTACTGTTCGCTTTGATCGTTCAGCTGTTGCTTGCCCATCTTGATGGGGTACTTTTGGCGCAGTGTTTCCAGGTAGCTACCCAATTGACTGCGCGCAGCCATCTGCATCATTGCCCCAGCCAGTTGAGTACGCTCTGCGTCATTGACAGCAGCACCCGCAGCAACATTGGCAATCTGGTAAATCGCATAGTCGCCATTATCATGCTTGCTACCGGCAAAGGCCGGCAAGGTGGAGGTTGCAGCAGAGAATACCGCACGCACATCACCCGCAATCATGTTGCCAGGGTTACGACGCGAAACCGTTTGCAGTTCACCCCATTTCTGACCATCAACACCCTTGCCGGCCTTAAGCTGCGCCAACAGAGCCTGGCCCTGTTTTTCTGCAAGCTTGGCGCCTTCAGTGGCAATCAGCTCATTCTTGATAACATCACGCACTTCATCCAGCTTTTGCTGACGCTCAGGCTGATGGTCAGCCACACGTACCACCACCAGATTACCGCCGCCAATATCCACCGGCTCGCTATTGTGCTTTTTCTTCAGCACATCATCACTGAAGGCCGCATCCAGCACCTTGGCGTTGGACAATACCGGATCGGCAGATTTCTTGTCACGAGACACCCAGTCAGAGTGTTGAATCTGCAACTTCAGGGCATCTTGCACACCCTTGAGGGAGTCTGCTTGCTGATAGGCAACTTCTGCCAGCTTGTCGGCCATGCTGCGCAATTGTCCCGCGGCCTTCTGCTGTTTCAGCTTGGCCTCCACTGCTGCCTTGACTGCAGCGAAGTCAGGTTGCTTTATCTCGTCAAGCTTGATGATGTGGTAACCATACTCGGTTTCCACCACCTCACTGATCTTGCCAGCTTGCATGCGGAATACCACATCATCAAACGGCTTGACCATGGCTCCACGTGCAAAGAAGCCAAGATCGCCACCATTGGCGGCTGAACCAGGGTCTTGCGATTTGGCTTTGGCCAGCTCCGCAAACTTAGCAGGGTCGGCGCGCAACTGTTTGAGCAAGGCTTCAGCTTCAGCCTTGATCTTTGCCTTCTCTGCCGGTTTGGCATCTTTGGGTACCGTCAGCAGGATATGGGAAGCGCGGCGCTCTTCACCTGCCAGTTCCGCCTTGTGCTGCTCGTAGTATTGCTTCACCTCGGCATCCGTCACGCTCAAGGTAGCAGCAACAGACTGTGGAGACAGCAACACGTAATCAAGCTTGACGGACTCCGCCGTACGGAAGCGCTTGGCATTGGCATCATAGAAAGCCTTCAGCGCCGCGTCATCGGTCTTGACCTGGGAAGCAAAGTCAGCCGGTTTCAACAGCAGCAGGCGAACCTGGCGCTCCTGCGCCATCAAGCCGCCCATGCGTTCCACTACGCTGCGCGATACAAAACCAGTGCCAGCAAAATTGTTGATCTGATTTTGCAGCATGATGTCACGGCTGATTTTGGCTTCAAAAGCCTCGGGTGCCATATTGCGTGCAGCGAGGAATTCTTTATAGCGCGTGGCACTGAACTGGCCGTTTTCCTGCAGCTCGGCAATGCCGGCAATCACTTTGCGCAATTGCTCCGGACTGACGGTTGCTCCACCGTCCTGCGCCGCAGCGAGCAACAAGTCCTGACGAATCAAGTCCTCCAGCGCCTGCTGACGGGTTGCCGCATCGGAAGGCTGGCCTTCAAGCAGGCGGTCGAGATCCCGTTTGTAAATCTTGGCAGAGCCTACCTTGACCAGGTACGGGTCTTCCACGGCAGAGGTATAACTACCCACACCAAAGCCAACAAAGGTCAGCGCAACCGCGCCCAGAATGACTTGAATGGCAATTTTATTATTCTGAACAAAATCGAACATGGCGATATCGGCGCAAGCCACCCCATTGGTAAAAAAAAAGGTGAACGACTGAATACGTTCACCTTTTCTGTAGATTCTGGCGGAGTGGACGGGACTCGAACCCGCGACCCCCGGCGTGACAGGCCGGTATTCTAACCAACTGAACTACCACTCCAACCTGGTGGGCGTTGACGGAGTCGAACCGCCGACATTCTGCTTGTAAGGCAGACGCTCTACCAACTGAGCTAAACGCCCGCTATAAAACCTTGCCGCTATCGCTAACGACAAGGTTAAAGATTATAGCGCGTCTTTCAGTGCTTTGCCAGCACGGAACTTCGGAGAACGTGCAGCCGGGATCTTGATGGTTTCGCCAGTTTTCGGGTTGCGACCGCTGCGTTCAGCACGCTCGCCAACATAGAAAGTACCAAAACCTACCAAAGTCACGGTGTCGCCCTTTTTCAGAGCGTCGGTAACAGCGGCAACCATACCATCCAGTGCCTTGGCAGCTGCAGCTTTGGAAATATCAGCTTCAGCGGCGATTGCATCAATCAGTTCAGACTTGTTCACGTAAGTCCCCTTTCGTCGTTCTTCGGTCTACGTAATTCGGATAAAAACCGCTTGCTTTATAGCAAGGTCAAAATCCTTGTGTCAAGCGGCTTCCAGAGGAATATTGCCTTATGGCAAGGTCATCCGGAAAGCACAAGCGGCCCGGTAATTTCACTACGGCTGCAACATACTGATTTTTAATGCGTCATTACGGATACACCGGACGCACCTTCCGGCGCGGGGTGCAACTCGTCCGGCTTCGCGTCATCAGGCAAGGGTTCGGGCTGGCGTTCCAATGCCAGGGCCAATACCTCGTCGATCCACTTAACGGGATGAATCTCCAGCTTCTGCTTGATGTTGGCAGGAATATCCACCAGATCCTTGGCGTTGCCATGCGGAATCAGCACATGCTTGATTCCACCACGATGCGCAGCCAGCAGTTTTTCTTTCAAACCACCAATGGGCAGCACTTCGCCACGCAAGGTGATTTCGCCCGTCATCGCCACGTCAGAGCGTACCGGAATTCCCGCAAGAACGGAAACAATTGCAGTCGTCATGGCAATGCCGGCACTCGGTCCATCCTTGGGTGTTGCACCTTCCGGCACATGAATGTGCATGTCATGCTTTTCATGGAAATCCGGTTTGATTCCCAAGGCACGCGAACGACTGCGCACCACACTCATTGCCGCGGTGATGGACTCCTGCATCACCTCACCCAATTGGCCGGTACGGACAATATTACCCTTGCCAGGCAGTGATACTGCTTCAATGGTGAGCAACTCGCCACCCACTTCGGTCCAAGCAAGGCCCGTCACCTGACCAATACGGTTTTCCTGCTCAGCCACGCCATAATCAAAGCGATGAACGCCCAGATATTTGTCGAGGTTCTTCGCATTCACCGTCACCTTGGCTGCCTTGTTCTTGCCCAGCAGCGTGCTGGTGACCACCTTGCGGCAGATCTTGGCGATTTCCCGGTCCAGACTACGGACACCCGCCTCGCGGGTGTAGTAGCGAACGATGTCGCGCAAGGCACTTTCCTGCAGCACCAGCTCGCCATCCTGCACGCCGTTGGCCTTCATCTGCTTGGGCACCAGGTACTTCAGCGCGATATTGACCTTTTCGTCTTCGGTGTAGCCGGCCAATCGAATGATCTCCATGCGATCCAGCAAGGCATGGGGAATATTCAGCGAATTGGCAGTGGCTACAAACATCACGTCAGACAGGTCGTACTCAACCTCGGCGTAATGGTCAACGAAAGAGTGATTTTGCTCCGGATCCAGTACTTCCAGCAAGGCAGATGATGGGTCGCCACGGAAATCAGCCCCCATCTTGTCCACCTCATCCAACAGGAACAACGGGTTCTTCACCCCGACTTTGCTCATATTCTGCAGTACCTTGCCCGGCATGGAGCCGATATAGGTACGACGATGACCACGAATCTCGGACTCGTCGCGCACGCCACCCAGTGCCATGCGGACAAACTTGCGGTTGGTCGCACGGGCGATGGACTGACCCAGAGAGGTCTTACCCACCCCTGGCGGTCCTACCAGGCACAAAATAGGCGCTTTGAGCTTGTCGACTCGCTGCTGCACTGCCAGGTACTCCAGAATGCGCTCCTTGACCTTTTCCAGGCCAAAGTGATCCTCATCCAGTACCGCCTCGGCATTGGCCACATCCTTGTTGATCTTGGTCTTTTTCTTCCAGGGCAACTCAAGCAGGGTGTCAATGTAATTGCGCACAACCGTCGCTTCCGCTGACATCGGCGACATCATCTTGAGCTTTTTAAGCTCGGCACTGACCTTGTCCTTGGCTTCTTTTGGCATGCCAGCCAGACGAATCTTCTTTTCGAGCTCATCGATGTCGCTGACTTCATCCATGTCACCCAGTTCTTTCTGGATGGCCTTGACCTGCTCGTTCAGGTAGTACTCGCGCTGACTCTTTTCCATCTGGCGCTTGACGCGACCACGGATGCGCTTTTCCACCTGCAGGATGTCGATTTCGCCTTCCAGCTGAGACAGCAGATGCTCAAGCCGGGCACGGACATCAAACATCTCCAGCACTTCCTGCTTTTGCTCAAGCTTGAGCGGCAGATGGGCGACGATGGTATCTGCCATGCGGCCGGCACGCTCGATCCCCGCCAGGGATGTCATGACTTCCGGCGGAATCTTCTTGTTGAGTTTGACGTACTGTTCAAACTGGGCCAGCAAGGCACGGCGCATGGCTTCGGACTCGGTAGAGTCCTCGCCGTCCGCTGCCAGCGGCGTGATGGTGCCGACAAAGCAGCCACCATCTTCTTCAACCTGGGAAATTTGCGCGCGCTGACGGCCCTCGACCAGCACTTTAACCGTGCCATCCGGGAGCTTGAGCATTTGCAGCACCGAGGCAATTGTGCCGACGCTGTAAAGGTCATCCGCTTCCGGTTCGTCCTTGGAGGCAGAGCGCTGGGCTACCAGCAGCACCTGCTTGCCTTCGTCCATGGCGCTTTCCAGCGCCCTGATTGACTTGGCCCTGCCGACAAACAGCGGGATGACCATATGAGGAAAAACAACCACATCCCGCAACGGGAGCAGGGGCAATGTGGTTTCTTCGCGGAGTTCTGCGGGTTGGGGCATATCACCTAACCTTGCGTACGTGAAACATTGCATGAAAGATGGGGCGGTCATGCTGAAAATCAACACCCCATACTAAATCAGTTTGGCGACATTACAAAAGAAAACCGCCCATTAAGGGCGGCTTTATCTGCGACTGCACAGACTCAGGCAGACTGAGCCTGCTCATCCTTGTCACGATAGATAAACAAAGGCTTTTCACCTTTTTCGATAACCTTTTCATCTACCACGACTTTTTCCACGTTTTCCATGGAAGGCAGCTCATACATCGTGTCCAGCAATACACGTTCAATGATGGAACGCAAACCACGCGCACCCGTCTTGCGAATCAGCGCCTGCTTGGCAATGACACGCAATGCAGACGGACGCACTTCCAGCTCGACGTTTTCCATGCGGAACAAGCGCTGATACTGCTTGATCAATGCATTCTTGGGCTGCGTCAGAATGGTGACCATGGCCTCTTCGTCCAGCTCTTCCAGCGTAGCAACCACCGGCAGACGGCCAATCAGCTCGGGAATCAGACCAAAACGGATGAGGTCCTCCGGTTCCGCCTCCTTGAACAAGGCAGAGGTGGACTTGCTGTCATCCTTGGAGCTGACTTCAGCACCAAAACCAATCCCACCCTTTTCCGAGCGGCGACGGATGATCTTTTCCAGACCATCAAATGCACCACCGCAGATGAACAGGATATTGGTGGTATCCACCTGAATGAATTCCTGGTTCGGATGCTTGCGCCCACCTTGCGGCGGAATAGAAGCAACCGTCCCTTCGATCAGCTTCAGCAAGGCTTGCTGCACACCCTCACCCGAAACATCGCGGGTAATGGACGGGTTTTCCGATTTGCGCGAAATCTTGTCGATTTCATCGATGTAAACAATGCCGCGCTGGGCCTTTTCCACATCGTAATCGCACTTTTGCAGCAGCTTCTGGATGATGTGTTCGACATCCTCACCCACATAGCCGGCCTCGGTCAGCGTGGTGGCATCCGCAATGACGAACGGCACATCCAGCAAACGTGCCAGCGACTGCGCCAGCAAAGTCTTGCCTGAGCCGGTAGGCCCTACCAGCAGGATGTTGCTCTTGGCCAGCTCGACTTCATCCTTGTCGCTTGCCGGGGTGTACAGACGCTTGTAATGGTTGTACACGGCAACAGAAAGCGTTTTCTTGGCGAAATCCTGACCAATGATGTACTGATCCAGATCGGCACGGATTTCCTGTGGCGTGGGCAAAGCTGTTGAGGCAGCTCCTGCCTCACCAATCTCACCCACCACCTTTTCCAGCTCCTCGCGAATGATGTCATTGCAAAGCTCGACACACTCATTGCAGATAAACACCTGAGGACCGGCGATCAGACGCTGGACTTCATGCTGGCTCTTGCCGCAGAAAGAGCAATACAGAAGTTTTTCGTTGCTGCTTTTATCAGCCATTAGCTAGTTCCACTGCTTACGCCGTGACATCCTTGCGGGAGGTCAGCACTTTATCAATCAGGCCATATTCACGAGCTTCGTCGGCGGACATGAAATTGTCACGCTCGGTGTCAGCCTGCAAACGCTCCATGGTCTGGCCGGAATGCTTGGCCAGCAACTCATTCATCTTGGCCTTCACCTTCACCAGCTCACGGGCATGGATTTCAATATCGGTCACCTGGCCGCTCAGACCACCGCCATACAGCAAGGGCTGGTGGATCATCACACGACTGTTAGTCAGCGCAAAGCGCTTGCCTTGCGTCCCTGCCGAAAGCAGGAAGGCACCCATACTGGCAGCCTGGCCAATGCACAGGGTGGAGATGTCCGGCTTGATGAAATTCATCGTGTCGTAAATGGACATGCCGGCGGTAATCGAACCACCCGGTGAATTGATGTAGAAATAGATGTCCTTGTCCGGATTTTCCGACTCCAGGAACAACATCTGCGCTACAACCAGGTTGGCCGATTCGTCAGTGACGGGCCCCACCAGGAACACGATACGTTCCTTGAGCAGGCGCGAGTAGATGTCGTAAGCGCGCTCGCCACGGCCACTCTGCTCCACCACCATGGGCACCAGGCCCAGCCCTTGCGGTTCAATCATCGATTTCATCGACCAACTCCGTTTGTATCGTTATCAGGCGTTGTTACCCATCAGGGCATCAAAGGACAGCTCTTCCACTTCAACCTTGGCCTTGGACAGGACAAATTCCACAACATTGTCTTCCAGCACCATCGAGGTCGGGCCTTCCAGACGATCAGCGCTGGCGTAATACCAGGTCAGCACTTCTTCCGGATGCTCATAGCTGTCAGCAAACTCTTCGATCATGGCCTTGACTTGTTCCGGCTTGGCTTCCAGCTTGTTCGCTTCCACCACTTCAGCCAGGATCAGACCCAGTGCCACGCGGCGCTCTGCTTGCTGGGCAAACAGTTCCGGCGGGAAAGGCATGTCTTTTACGTTCATGCCGCGTTGCTGCATGTCGCGCTGAGCCTGTTCAATCAGACGACCGATTTCCAGTTGAACCAGAGCCTTCGGCAAAGTGATTTCGGTCGCATCCAGCAGGGCCTGCATCACAGCTTCCTTGGTGCGGGCTTGCAGGCGACGCTTCACTTCGCGCTCAACATTCTTGCGAATTTCAGCGCGCATCTTTTCTACGTCGCCATCAGCAATACCCAGCAGCTTGGCGAACTCTTCATTCACTTCCGGCAGGGTTGCTTCAGCAACGTTCTTCACGGTGATTTCAAATACAGCAGTCTTACCTGCTACATCCTTGCCATGATAGTCAGCCGGGAAGGACACTTCCACATTCTTGACTTCGCCTTCCTTCAGGCCAGTTACACCTGCCTCGAAGTCAGCCAGCATCTGACCCTGACCGATTACAAAGGGGAAGTTTTCGGAAGAACCACCTTCAAACAGCACGCCATCGATGCTGCCCTTGAAGTCGATGATCACGCGATCACCTTCAGCAGCGGCACGCTCAACGCGGTTGTAGCGGGTACGTTGCTTGCGCAGGATGTCGATGGTCTTTTCGATTTCAACATCGGTAACCGGGGTGGAAGGCTTCTTGATTTCCTTGTCGGCCAGCTCGCCAACCTTCACTTCCGGATACACTTCAAAAGTAGCGGCAAACTTGAAGTTTTCAGCGTCACCTTCAGCGGCAACCGGCTCGAAGCGCGGGTAGCCAGCAACACGCAATTTCTGCTCGCTGACAGCACTGTAAAAACCTTGCTGAACCTGCTCGCCCAACACCTCTTCACGCACCTGGGCACCGTAGTTGGCTTCAACAATCTTCAGCGGAGCCTTGCCCGGGCGGAAACCTTGAATCTTGGCAGTGCGAGCCACGCGCTTCAGGCGCTCGGTCACTTGGGCATCAATGGCAGCCATCGGCAGAGCGATGTTCATGCGACGCTCAAGATTGCTCAACGTTTCCAGTTGTACTTGCATGTTCAATCCTTAAACTAGTCAGCTGAATACGAGTTCGGCTCTTGCACGAACAATTCGTATCTTGGAAAACAGGTGAAACCCTCCAGGGCTTCGGCTCTATATGGGGCCTCTAGCCCCAGCTACAAGTGCAGCTCATCCACCGCCAGCACAACAGCCTTGGCAGGACAGCACTACATTGCGAAGACGCGCAGTATAGCATGTGCCCTGTTTTGTATGCAGCCGAATCACTGCCACCGGCAAGCATGTCAAACTCGGCAAGATGAAAAGGGAGAAATCGACGAGTACCTTAGCAAGACTCAGTTCACAGGAACTTGCCATCAGGTGACATGCGGGCAAATTCATCTTGGCGTATTGCATGGACTGCAGCCGCAGATGACGCACATCCGCTGCGGCAACCTCGCCCTTGAAATGCAATTCACAGAGCAACAAACGCAAAACGGGCCTTGTATCTCTACAAGGCCCGCAGTATTTGGTGCCGGCGGCAGGAATCGAACTCGCGACCCCCTGATTACAAGTCAACTGGACGAGTTAGCAAGGACAGGGGCGACGGTGCTACCGATGCTTCGCAACCGGCGAACCTTCCCTCCCCTGCGAACCGCATCAATGCTAGGCTCAGAAAGTCGTTTGCGGAGCAGCCATCCGGCTAACTGAGCCAGTCATGGATGGGTTCGACTCCCATTCTCTTCCGCCATCAACAGACCACCGCAAGCCACAAGAAACCACCTAAAACCTAGGCCCAGCAAGCATTTACGCTCATAGCAACTGATGAATTGGCGGCTCTTAACGGCTTTATACGGTTTAGAAATTCGCACAAATTTCGCACTACACACAATTCAATTTTCAATCATTAGGCGTAAGTTCAGATTTATTATGCCAACTTACCTACCAGCATCGACCTAAGAGCTACAACGGTAGTGCAACTAGGTAGCACGCAACTTCCAATTATCATTGTAATAGTTTTTAACTATGTCAATCCATGGATAATAGCTAAATATTTACAGCAATTATGTTTGCAGCATAGATTTAACTAAAAGCAACATGTAACATGTGTAGATTTTTCAAAATCCTACCAAAGTTAACAATGCTTTAGTGCTGTTCAATGAACCCAAACAATTCCACCGCCCCAACAAGTAAAGTAATTGATTATCGTCCTGATATAGATGGACTTCGTGCATTAGCAATTACATCAGTTATTCTTTACCACGGCTTCCCATCTATATTCAAAGGTGGTTTTGTCGGCGTAGATATTTTTTTCGTAATATCTGGATATTTAATATCATCTATAATTTTCACAAAACTATCAAGTAATGATTTTAGCTTTATCGAATTCTATATTCACCGCGCAAAAAGAATATTTCCATCACTTGCAGTCATTTTAACAGCATCGTACATAGTTGGTTGGTTTGCATTTTTTCCTGACGAGTTCAAGCAACTTGGAAAACATATAGCAGCTGGCTCTGCTTTTGTACAAAACATAATTCTGACAAGCGAATCTGGATATTTTTCCAATGCATCGGAATTAAAACCATTGATTCATCTATGGTCCCTTGCAGTCGAAGAACAATTCTACATTGCATTCCCATTAGTAATTTGGATTACGTGGCGACTGCGCATAAGCATCCCACTCATACTCTTCACACTGACAATACTGTCATTCAAGCTCAACATTCAATTCTCCTACAGCAATCAAGTTAAAGCATATTTTCTGGCAAAAAATAGATTTTGGGAAATCCTAGCCGGATCAATTATTGCTTATATGCAAACATTCACATTCAATGTAAATTCAAAAAAGAATACATACAGCCAATTAAATAAAAGAATACCATTCAAAAGAATCATTCTAAACATAGCTTCCGTACTAGGATTTTCATTATCCCTAGCAGCAATTTTTTTCCTTGATAAAAAATTCATATTTCCTGGCTGGTGGGCACTCCTCCCAGTACTAAGCGCATGTCTCATTATTTCATCAGGAAAAAATGCCCATATCAACAAAACCATACTATCAAACAAGATAATGGTTTTCATAGGCAAAATAAGCTACCCACTTTATCTGTGGCACTGGGTTATTTTATCAACATCACAAGTTATAGGTGGAAAATCATTAAGCCCTTGGGCTGCAACTTTTGCCATCATCGTAAGCATCGCATTATCATGGCTAACATACTTACTAATCGAAAAACCAATTCGATACAGCAAGGGAAGTCAGGTAAAAACATCGCTTGTAATTTGCGTATGCCTAGCACTAATCGGCACAACTGGATTCTTCACATACCAAAAAAATGGATTAGAATTCAGAATGCAAGACAAGTGGGACTATGTTAAGTATTTTGAAAACTCAGACCCTGAGTCCAAATATTACTTTTCACACAATCTATATGCAAAATTCAGAGATGATTGCAATTTCTACAATCTCAATGAAAATAGATTAGGCCACAGTACAGAATCGCCGATGCCAAGCATCGCAACATCATGCTACACAACAAAATTACAACGCTCAGTATTTATCTGGGGAGACTCTCATGCTCAACACTTGTACTACGGAATAAAGAATGAATTGCCAAAAAATATTGCATTACTGCAAGTTGCAAGCTCAGACTGCCCAGCTCAAATTGGAGAAAAAGAAAATTCAGAAAAAGAATACTGCAAACAGTCAAATAGCTTTGCGATAGCAGCAATTAAAATGGCCAAACCTGACATTATCATCATCGCACAGCACTCAGAATACAACACGAGAAATGATATTGATAAAATACGTCAAACACTAAACAGTATCGGAATAAAAAGAATCATACTTATAGGACCACAACCAAAATGGCAGTCATCACTCAACAAGGTAATAGCCAGAAAACTCTGGGACAATACTCCAAATAAAACATTTGAAAATATTAACCCAGACGTCTTTAGCGAAGATGATTATTTGAAATCAAAATATTCATCAAGCAGCAATGGAATAACTTACCTTTCCATGACCGATTTTTGGTGCAATAAAAACATTGGCTGCACCACTTACCTTGGAAACAACAAAAAAGAAGGCCTCGTAACCTTTGACTATGGACACCTAACATCAGAGGCTTCAATTTACGTTGCCAAAAATTTGATTGTCCCAAAAATACTAAGTCTGATGGCAACAACGTCCTAATTTTGGGAGCTAACCAGCTGACTTAGATGTCGCATCCCGGATGATCATTTGAGCAAACGCATTTGGAAACTTGCCCTCGCCC
>NZ_JAYSDA010000012.1:0-133 GCF_041914625.1 Aquitalea pelogenes
GCGGCGCGCTGCATGGCGGCTTCGATCAGGGCCTTCTTGTCCGCATCCATGCCGGTCGGTGCTGCTGCGGCCTGTGCTGCTTTTTGCGCGGCGGCGCGCTGCATGGCGGCTTCGATCAGGGCCTTCTTGTCCG